>JALSNT010000144.1 GCA_026986885.1 Desulfobulbaceae bacterium | reverse complement strand
AACAGAATGAGGAGAAGTTAAAAAAAGCCTACAACAAGAGTATTCAACGCAGCCTGACGGCCCGCGAACCACTGCCCAATAACCTGGCAACCTGGAAAAAACTGCCGGCGGAACTAACCGCACTGCCGGTGCAACTGCAGGAGATTTTGCAAAAAAGTATCAGGGAGCTTTATTCCGGTTGGAACCAGGCTCCCCCCGTCCGAAAAATGGGCTTTGTGGCCGGTATTTTCATACTCCTCATTTTTTCCATGACCCTTGGCCGCTGCACCCGGGGAAAATGTGAAAAAACGCGGGAACAAAAAAATATCGCTGCCAAATTCAAAATTATTCTCCTCTCCCTGCTCCGGGGAAGCCGCATAGCCATTGTTGCCGGTGGCAGCATTGTACTGGCCGGCTGGATTTTCCAGGTCGATCATACGGTGTTTCGTTTTTTCCTGTTGACCGTTGCCATCTGGCTAACGCTTCGCCTCGCGATTAAAATCAGCTACTGGATTTTCATCTCACCCCTGGTGCCTTCCGAGAGTCGGCAACCACGACTCTATCGTCTGGTTGTCCATGGTGCCATTGCAAGCGCCTTTTTTTCTTTTCTGGTGGGCCTGGGAAATATCGGCATTTTTTCTCTCCAGCTACGAGCTGTGATTGATCGCTTATTTATGGTTCTCCTGCTTTTACTGGTCTATTTTTTTATCCGGCTCAGAGCAATACTTCTTTCCTCTCTGAGTCTGGAAAAACGGAACAATTTCTGGTGGCGTCTGGTGGCCCTGGCCAGTTTTTCCATACCCCTGACAGCCCTGTCCGCCGCCCTGGTGGGTCTTGCAGGTTATGTCAATCTTGCCTGGTTTGTCGCCGGCCAACTTGCCCTTTTCCTGATAGTGATTTTATGCTGGACGGTGCTGCATGATCTTGTCGGTGTTTTGCTCGATAACTGGAAACAAAAACTTGCCGCCGGCTGGCACAGTCATGATGTGCCTGCTGCCGTGGTCATGGTATCCATAAAGAGGGTCATTGATCTCTTTTTATTTCTGTCCGCCCTCTGGCTCCTGGCCCGACTTTATGGCTGGGGAACAGGAACAGCGGTTTCCCAGTTTCTGAAAACATGGTTAAATCACCCGATTTTCCACTTTGGAACACAGGAAGTCAACCTGATCAATCTATTGACAAGCCTGTTTGTTTTTCTGTTCTTCTTTTACCTGAGTTCTCTGGCCCGCCACAGTACCTATGCCTGGTTGTACAAAAATATCAGGGACCGGGGCCTGCGCAACAGCCTGTCGGTTTTCACCCAATATGCCTTTCTGGTCATTGGCGCCCTGATTTCACTGAATTTCATCGGTATTAACCTCACCAGTCTGACCGTTTTTGCCGGGGCCCTTGGTGTCGGCATTGGTTTTGGTCTGCAGAATATCGCCAACAACCTGATCAGCGGCCTGATCCTGCTGGCCGAGCGGCCGGTTCGGGTTGAAGACTGGGTGAGTGTCGGCGACAGCCAGGGGATCATCTCCCGTATCGGCCTGCGATCACTGGTTTTAACCACCTGGGACAATCAGGATGTCATCATTCCCAATGCCCGGCTCATTACCCAGCCCGTTACCAACTGGACCCTGTCCAATACCCTGATCCGTACGGTTCTTTTTGTCGGTGTCCGCTATCAGGACGATCCGCACCTGGCAAAAAAGGTTATTCTTGAGGCCGTTGCCATGGTGCCGGAGGTGTCCCTGGAGAAAAAACCCCAGGTCTTCCTGACCGAATTTGCCGATTCCTCGGTGAACTTCCGGGTCCATTTTTTCTCCGATCTCACGGACCAGCATGCCAGGTTTGCGGTCAAATCGAAGGTAATGTTTGCCATCTGGGATGCCTTGAAAGAAGCCGACATCGGCATACCCTTTCCTCAGCGTGACATTTATATCAAGGAGATGCCTCCCGGCAACAACCCGGAAACGGAAGTACCTGCCGGCAAACAAACACCGCCGGCAGCGGCCACGATCGACAACGGATGAAAAAGCCGGGAGATCAGAAGAAAATATATTAAATCAGCAGATAGATACACTTCCTATTAATCCTCCGAAATAACAGGAAAAATGAAATGAAAAAAAAGGAATACAACAAGACGCTGTATGAACTGCAGGTGCAATTAGTTAAATTCCAGAAGCATGTCATAGAAAACAACCTGCAGGTGTGTATCCTCTTTGAAGGCCGTGATGCAGCGGGTAAAGACGGTACCATCAAACGATTTTTAGAACACCTCAGTCCCAGGGAGGCGCGCAGCATTGCCTTGGGCAAGCCTTCGGACAGTGATAAAATTTCCTGGTATTTCCAGCGCTACGTTCCCCACCTGCCCAAAGGCCGGGAAATCGTCTTTTTCAACCGCTCCTGGTATAATCGGGCCGGGGTGGAACGGGTAATGAAATTCTGCACCAGGAAAGAGTACAGGATGTTCATGACCGAGGTGGCCGGTTTTGAGCAAATGCTTACCCACTCAGGTATTCTGCTTTTCAAATACTATTTAGACATTTCCAGAAAGGAACAGAAAAAACGGCTGCAGGCCCGGAAAGATGATCCCCTTAAGCAATGGAAACTCAGCCCCATAGACGCGCAGGCCCAGAAATACTGGCAGGCCTATTCAAAGGCAAGAGACGCCATGTTCCAGCAGACCTCCTATGCCTTTGCCCCCTGGTATGTGATCCATACCGATGACAAGAAAACGGCGCGCATCAATGCCATTAAACACGTTCTCGCCCATGTCGATTATCCGGGAAAAAAGGACAAGCTCCTCATTTATGATCGAAAAATTGTCTGTACCGTTGATCCGATCTGTTACGAAAAAGGAATGATAGCGCCATGAATCCGCCCCATGAAGTAGTTCATTTTATTGTGACGACGGTTCTGGCATTTCTAAGCGGGCTTGAGGTCAAAAGTTACCGCGGGCAATATCATGCGGAATCAACAAATTATTTTTTCGGTACGGCCAGGACGACCACATTTATCGGGATTCTCGGTTTTCTGCTCTATCTTATTGATCCGCAACACCTTGTCGTTTACACGGCCGGCCTGTTTTCCCTGACCGTTATTTTTGCTCTTTTTTACCGGCAACGGCTGCAGGAAAAAAAAACCAGCATTCTCCTCTTTCTTGTGTCGCTGGCAGTCTACACCTTCGGTCCCCTCACCATGCTCTTCCCCCTGTGGATGCCGGCGCTGCTGTTTGTCCTTATTGTTTTTCTGCTCAATGCCAGGACGGCCATCAGCACGCTATCGCTGAAAATCGACAGCCGGGAGCTGGAAACTCTGGGAAAAATGATTCTCCTCTCCGCCGTCATCCTGCCCTTATTACCAAACAGCGATGTTATTCCCCATATTCCCCTGTCACCATTTAAAATATGGCTGGCAGTAGTCGTTATTTCAGCAATTTCTTATGGCGGTTATATTGCCCAGCGGTATCTTTTCCCGGATAAGGGAATTTTCCTGACCGGCCTCATCGGCGGCACCTATTCATCAACAGCAACCACCGTGGTTCTTGCCAAAAAAGCACGGGAAGAGAAAGCCGACGCCATGATGACCGCCGCCATCCTGGCGGCAACGGCTGTCATGTATATCCGCCTGATTGTTGTGGCCTTTGTCTTTAATGCCGCAATAGCACGCCATATTTTTATTCCCTTCATTTTTTTTGCCGCCGCAGGCTTTATCGTTGCCTTTTTTTATTACCACTCCGGAAGCAAAACATCGGCATCGTCACCTGTTTCCGGGAAAAATCCCCTTGAGCTGGAAACCGCCTTCTTCTTTGCCGCTCTTTTTGTCATCATGATCATGTTGACCCACACGGTAACCAGCCATTACGGGGTCGGCGGCCTGAAGATATTTTCTTTCATTGCCGGATTTACCGACATCGACCCCTTTATCCTTTCCCTGCTTACGGGAAAATACCAGGTAGGTTCCGGAGAAATTTTTTCAGCCATTCTCATTTCCGCCGGCAGCAATAACATCCTCAAGGCGGCCTATGCCCTCTGGTTCGGCGGTCGGGAAAAAACCAGACATGCCTTTATCTGGCTGATTATTTTGGGCATTGC
>JALSNT010000143.1 GCA_026986885.1 Desulfobulbaceae bacterium | reverse complement strand
GCATAAACAGGCCGGGTTCGCCTCCGGAAATGGCGCCTGCGACCTCGTCCGTGGTCAAGGTTGCGGCCAGGCTCAGATAACCGCCGGTGAGCGCCTTGCCGACACACATGATATCCGGTGAAACCCCGGCATGTTCGGCGGCAAACAGTCTTCCGGTACGGCCGAAGCCGGTGGCAATCTCATCAAAAATCAACAGAACGTCAAACCGGTCACAGAGCCTGCGCAACTCCCGCAGATACTCCGGGTGATAAAACCACATGCCGCCCGCGCCCTGAACAATTGGCTCCAGAATTACGGCAGCTACCTCGGCATGATGCCCTTCAATCAGCCCGGCCATGGCCGCAATGTCCTGCGCCTGCCACGAGTCATCAAATCGACATTCGGGACGAGGGGCGAACAGTTGTTGTGCCAGTAGCCCGGAAAAAATGGTGTGCATGCCGGTTACCGGATCACAGACCGACATGGCCCCGAAGGTATCGCCGTGGTAACCGCCGCGAACGGTCAACAACCGGTGTTTGTGGGCAAAGCCGCGACCATGCTGATATTGCAGGGCCATCTTGATTGCCACCTCGACACTGACCGAACCGGAATCGCAGAGAAAAACTTTTTCCAAACCTTCCGGGGTCAGATCGACGAGCAGACGACACAACTCAACCGCAGGAGCATGGGTCAGGCCGCCGAACATGACATGGGACATCTTTTCGGTTTGCCGGCGCAGGGCCTGGTTGAGCACAGGATGATTATATCCATGAATGGCCGCCCACCAGGAGGACATGCCGTCGATCAATTCGCGGCCGTCCGTAAGCCGGATCTTCACCCCTGCAGCAGACCCGACAGGGTATACCGGCAACGGATCCGTCATCGAAGTATAGGGGTGCCAGATATGGTCCCGATCAAAATCAAGCGCTCGCGCGTCCATCACCCTCTGCTGCAAAAGTAAAGCCAAGACCGGCCAGGACGGCAAGATCCTCCCGTATGCCGGACCCGACCGTGGTCAGATAATTGCCGACTATGGCACCGTTGGCGCCGGCGGAAAAACAGCGGTACTGCTCCCTGCCCAACTGCTGTCGCCCCCCGGCCATACGGATAACGGCATCGGGGTTAATCAACCGGAACAGGGCAACGGTAAGCAACACCTCCTGCAGCGGTAGGATCGGCCGATGCGCAAAGGGGGTGCCCCCTATCGGCGTCAGGATGTTGACAGGGATGGATTTTACTCCCAGCTCCCGCAATTCAAAGGCCAGGTCGATCCGGTCCTCCATGGACTCACCCATGCCGATAATTCCTCCGGAACAGAGCGACATCCCTGCCTGTTCGGCATGCTTGAGCGTCTGCACCTTCTGGTGGTGGCTGTGGCTGGTGCAGACTTCTGGAAAAAAGGACCGACTTGCCTCCAGATTACAGTGATAGCGGCTGACCCCCATGCTTCTCAGCTTCTGCAAACCATGTTCATCCAGCAAACCCATGGAGGCGCAGAGATCAAGGGAGGTTTTCCGGGCTATGACCCCATACAGGGAACGCATCTCTTCCAGTTGTGCCGCCTCCATCCTGCGGCCGCTGGTAACCAGCGATAAACGATGTACCCCGTGCTTATCATTGTCCAGTGCCTGGGTAACGGCTTTTTGCTCCGCAATCAGGCTGTAGGTTTCAATTCCGGTGTGATGACGTGCAGACTGGGCACAAAAACGACAATCCTCGCTGCAGTTGCCGCTGCGGGCATTGATAATGGAACAGAGATGAAACCGGTTGCCCATCAGGCATCTGCGCACCTCATCGGCCAGAACGTACAGAGCATCAGGATCGGAAGTGGCGGCCAGGAGGAGAGCCGTCTTCTTGTCAATGGTTTTACCATTGACAATGTCATCGTAACTGTCTGTAATCAGATTATCCGGCATACAATCAACGCTCACAGTGGGGAACGGGCAGCCTGGGCGGCCCCTGAACAATCATCTCGGCAATGGTCAGTTTGACCCGGGGCATCAGATGGCGCTTGTCGCCAAGGAGCCGGGATTCCACTGCCACCATCTTCCGGAACAGGGGCGTTCGATCCATTGCCTGGGCATCATCAGGATGATCATACTTTTCCTTCACCACTTCCTGGCAGCGAAAACAACCGGGAAAACGCATGGACTTACCATCCGGGCGGGTCATGGTCGCGGGGATCCCATGCATCCGGCAGACCAGCATCCGATGTTTATACAGACCGCACAATCCATCCATATTAAGGGGGCACATAATCTGCGGTCGCTCCTGCCGGGCCAGGCAGGACCTGCTTTCTTCCACATATTTTTCAGCGCGTTCAACAATACGCACACGCTGCTTTTCGTCCAGCTCGCGCAATCCATGCCAGAGATAGGCCCATTCACTGTAGGTGTGATGGAGAAAATAGGAATCACAGCAGTTGTCGGGACATCCCCGGCAGGTAAGGCCGACCTGACGGGCAACCTGGTCATAACCTGCTTCCATGGCCCTGTATATCTCTGCCAGTTCAGCAGAAAGCTCTGCCGGCAAAACAATTTCCCTGTGGGGTGTATTCATGTAGTTTCCTCAAAATGCTGCACCTGATAGGTGTCAATCTCAAGTTGACCCGACTGCCAGGCCGTCTGCGGTAGGCCCGCCTTCAAACAGAGATGGCTTAAAAAAAACTGCGGGTCGGGCAGCTTCTCCCAGACCTGCGGCAGAAAGGTGGCCCCGGCCCCGCCCGGCGCCCTTAAAATCACGCCATCAACCTGGGGCTGCAGTTTTTTCAACAGATCATCGCCGTCACTATAGGCAAGGGGGCGGGGTTCACTCAAAATAGAAATGTCAATCCGCAGATCCGGGACCTCATCGGCGGTAACCGGCGGAAACCTGGCATCATGAAAAGCCGCATTCAACGCATGCCTGCGCACTCCGTTGATAATTGACTCCTGCCCCACCAGGCTGCCGATACAGCCGCGCAGGGCACCATGCTTATTCAGGGTGACAAAAACACCCCGCTTTGCCTGGAGATCAGGGTCGGCAAGTTCCGCCTCCCGTACCGGTGTCTCAACAGGCAGATGCAGATGTTCGGCAATCGTCTGCCTGGCCAGCCTGAGAAGAATACTTCCCTGTTTTTCACTTAACATGGCCTTCCCTCCCTTCCCTGAATTCTGAATCCGAATCCATCAAACAAACCGATGACTTCTCTCCTTAACACTTTATTGCAGGAAGCGGCGTTGTCAATGTGAAAAGAGAAACCCTCCTGAGTTGAGCGTGCCGCCGCAGGTCCGGAGTGAATCTGACCACTGTTCTCTGTTTTCTGTTTTTTGGATGAAAATTGGGAAAAATTATTGTTGTTTTTTACCAGGTTCGATACAGTAGCCCGCAAAAGAATTTGTGCTGACAATGCATTGATAAATTGCGGAGATGGATTATGCGCTGGCGAGATGGTCGGAGAAGTACCAATATTGAAGACAGACGGGGCAGAAGAATTCCCGGAGGCGTCAAGGGAGGAGGAATCGGTATTATTCTGCTGGCTCTGATCGGCATGTATTTCGGCATCGACCCGGCGCTGATCATGAATATGGGCCAAAACATGCAGGCCACACCGGCGGGCAGCTCCCGGACCGTACAACCAAGTGCCAAAGAACAGCAGGAAGCCGACTTTGTCTCCGTGGTGCTGGCCGATACCGAAGATGTCTGGTCCCAGGTTTTTAGGGAAATGGGCGGCACCTACCGGAAACCGACCCTGGTCCTCTTTACCGGCGCCGTCCAGTCGGCCTGCGGCATGGCGCAATCGGCCATGGGACCGTTTTACTGTCCTGGTGATCAGAAGGTCTATATTGATCTGGCCTTTTACGATGACCTGAAAAACCAGTTGGGCTCACCTGGTGACTTTGCCCAGGCCTATGTGGTGGCCCATGAAATCGGCCACCATGTGCAGAAACTGTTAGGTATCAGCAAACAGGTGGATGCACTGCGACGCAAGCTCTCAAAAAAACAGTACAACAAGGTTTCCGTCCGCCTGGAACTGCAGGCCGACTGCTTTGCCGGGGTCTGGGCCAACAGGGACAACAAGATGCGTAATATCCTGGAACCGGGCG
>JALSNT010000142.1 GCA_026986885.1 Desulfobulbaceae bacterium | reverse complement strand
CGTTCCTGCCGAAATCCTGGCGGGTACGTTACTTCCGTATTCCAAGTTTTTGAATCAAGCTGCGATACTTGGCAATATCCTTTTTCTGCAGATACTTTAAAAGACTGCGTCGCTGGCCGACGAGTTTCAGTAAACCACGCCTGGAATGATGATCCTTGGCATGCTTTTTAAAATGCTCGGTCAGATAGCTTATCCGTTCCGTCAACAGGGCAATCTGCACCTCCGTGGAGCCGGTATCAGTATCATGGATTTTAAACTTCTCAATAATCTCTTTTTTCTTTTCTGTTGTCTGTGCCACAATGGACCTCCAAATAGTCGTCCTTCTGCTGCCAGGGAAGCCATTTTTACCTGAATTCAGGTTTTATTCAGCCCTCAGCCTCCACAGGAGTCTGGATTAATCTGTTCCTTCATTTCCGGTCCGGAGGGTCGTTCCGGGGAACAGGGTAACTCAAAAATACCTTTTTTCCTGAACATAGATGACAGGAAATTATGTCTCTCCTAAATTGAGCGTTTCACTTATCTACAACACTTTATAAAGAAAACATTTTAAAATCATTTATCTTTTTTTAATTGCAGATGAGTGAAACGCTCAATTTAGGTTTCTGTATTACAACAGGCCAGTGCCTGCTCAATCGTCATCATTGCAGCTAACAGCTGCTCGACAGCAGTCTCCGAATCCAGGGCCCTACCGGCCAGTGCCTGATCAACGGTAAAGCAACCGCTGCCCAAACGTCTAAGAGCCCGGAGATGAGCACCGCACCCCAATCTTTTTCCAATATCAGCCGCCAGAACCCGAATATACGTTCCCCGACTGCAGGTAATATCGCAGTCAAGCAGACAGGTATCCATATTATAAACAGCACCGGTGATGGAGTAAATCTCTACGGGCCTGGGTTCTTTTTGGATCATGACACCTTTTCTGGCATAATAATACAAGGGTTTTCCCTTATGCTTGGCGGCGGAATACGCTGGAGGAGCCTGCAGTTGCGAACCAACGAACTGCTCCAGACAGTGGTCGATGGCCTCACGGTTCAGTTGCGGTACTTTCGCCGTCGCGGTTATCCGTCCTTCCGGATCCAGAGTTTCCGTTTCCACGCCCAGTTGCAGAGAAGCCCTGTACCTCTTCCTTCCCCGCATAAACCGATTGATATGTTTGGTCGCCCCCCTTCCTGCACAGACGATCAACAAACCGTCGGCAAAGGGATCAAGCGTACCGGCATGGCCGACCTTTTTCACACCAAGAAGACGACGCACCTTGCGAACAATGCCGAAAGAGGTGATACCCGGTGGCTTGTCAATAAGCACGACCCCGGCTGAAAAAGGCTGGCCGTCTACATGAACGGGCTCCCAGGTTGCCATAACTCAACCGTTCAATCGGACTGACGATTTACGCCGAACCCGATTGCCCAACACCGGCTCTACAAGCCGGGAGAACCGGGCAGGCAAGACAACCCACTCCTCACTCCCTGTCATCATTGCGGCCACGCTCGGATGCAATATCAGCCAGCAACGTTTCAATGCGCTCGACTTCTTCATTGATATCATCAAAATAAAAAGCCAGATCAGGAGTATAGCGCATGTTTAAAGTCCTGGCCAGGTGGCTGCGAAAAAAACCGCGCGCCCTGCGCAGGGCCCGTAACACTTTTTTTGCATCTCCGCCGACCGGCAGGACAAAGTACACCTTGGCCTGTTTCAGATCCGGGGAAACCATAACCCGAGAAAAACTGATGGCAGCAAGCCGTGGGTCCGCCACTTCCCGCAACAGGAAAACGGAAAGTTCATTTTTTATTGCTTCCGCCACCCGTTTCGGCCTGGTAGATTTGGGTTTACCAAGACCGGGTAAAGTAAAATCAAATTCCATCGCCACCCTGCACCAGCTTTACAACTTTGCCTCATGCTCATCCATGACAAAGGCCTCAAGGGTATCCCCCACCTTGATATCGTTAAAATTTTCCACACCAATACCACACTCGTAGCCGGTTAACACCTCTTTAACGTCATCTTTAAACCGTTTAAGAGAACCAATGGTGCCGGTATAAATAACAACACCGTCCCGGAGAACCCTGACACTTGCATTACGTTCGATTTTGCCGTCAACAACAGCACAACCGGCGATGGTTCCAACCTTGGGCACGTGAAAGGTCTCCCGCACTTCGGCCGTTCCGATCACCCTTTCACTAAAGGTCGGCGACAGCAGACCGACCATCGCCTTTTCAATATCCTCCAGGGCATGATAAATAACATCATAGGCTCTGACATCCACTCCTTCACGCTCGGCCAGATCCTTAACTTTCACCGATGGCCGAACATTAAAACCGATAATAATGGCCTCGGAAGCGGCTGCCAGATGGACATCATTTTCTGTAATTGAACCTGTACCCTCATGCAGGACCTTGACCTTGACCTCATCGGTGGACAGCTTCTCCGCTGCCTGACCAAATGCCTGTAATGTACCCTGGACATCGGCCCGTAAAATCATCTTGAGTTCCTGAACATCCTGTTCCGCCATTTTCTCGAACAGATTATCAAGCGAGACCTTGGACGCCGAGGCAAGTTCACTCTCCCGCGCCTTGAGCTGCCGGGAGGAGGCCACTGATTTAGCCATTTTTTCGTCCGGCACGACAACAAACTCATCACCGGCATGGGGCACGCCGGTAATACCCTGCACCTCAACCGGTATGGCAGGTCCTGCCTCCTGAACACGTTCTCCGCGCTCATTCAGAAGCATACGCACCTTACCGCTGAACCGACCGGCGACAAAATTATCGCCTGTGCGCAGGGTACCCTCCTGTACCAGCACCGTAGCCACCGGCCCGCGTCCTTTGTGCAGTTGAGCCTCAATAATGGTTCCCTTGGCTCGACGCTTCGGGTCGGCTTTCAACTCCAACACTTCCGCCTGCAGTTGAATATTTTCCAGCAACTCGTCAATACCTATGCCCTTTTTGGCAGAGGTCATACAAAAAATAGTATCTCCACCCCACTCCTCTGAGAGCAGACCGAACTCTCCGAGTTCCCGCTGCACCCGTTCAGGATTGGCATTTTCCTTATCAATCTTATTAACGGCAACCACAATGGGCACATCAGCGGCCTGGGAATGGGCAATGGCCTCCTTTGTCTGATCCATTACCCCGTCATCGGCGGCCACTACCAGGACCACGATATCCGTCACCTTGGCGCCCCGGGAACGCATCTCGGTAAAAGCCGCATGGCCAGGTGTATCAACAAAGGTCAGATCACCTGCAGGTGATTTGACGTGATAGGCACCGATATGCTGAGTAATACCCCCGGCCTCACCTTCCGCCACGTCGGTTTTTCTGATGGCATCAAGAATAGACGTTTTTCCGTGATCGACATGTCCCATAACCGTCACCACCGGCGGCCGGGGCACGGCTTCGCCGGCCTGTTCATCCTCCTGCAGCTGCAGGGCTTCAATTTCAAGTTCATCGGTCATGGCCTGTTCAACCTCGTAACCAAAATCCGAGGCAACAAGGATGGCGGTATCCACATCCAGCGACTGATTGACCGTGGCCATAACCCCAAGCCCCATGAGCTTGGCAATGACTTCACCGACCTTGACCCCCATTCGCTTGGCCAGTTCACCAACGGCGATGGTTTCCACCACCTTGATTCGTTTTTTGATGGCTTTCATCTCGGCAACCGGTGCCTGGGGCGCGGATTTTTTTCTGCCGCCGTCCTTTTTCTTCTTCCCCCGCCGGGGACGCATGAACTCAACATCCCCGTTCCGGGAAAAATCTATCCGGCGACGACCTTTTTTGCCGCCTTTGCCCGCCCGTTTTGCCCTGTCCTGCTCACTGCCGATTGCAACGACACGCTTACCTTTCTTTTTACCTCTGGCCGGGCCCCGATCATTGGCAGGCTCCGGTTGCGGTACGCGGCCTATTCCACCCTGTCTGGGTCTGGAAGGCCGCCTTGCCGGTCGCGCTTTCTTCTCAGGGATATGAATAGTCACCTGGCCGACTACTTTGGCCAGACTCTTCGATCTCCCGGGCGCATCCGAGACCTTCTTTTCATCCCTGGATTCAACACCAGGCGATTCTTCCCCGGCCTGCTTAT
>JALSNT010000141.1 GCA_026986885.1 Desulfobulbaceae bacterium | reverse complement strand
CATAGGGAATACTTCCCCGTCAAGTTGTAAGTGTATTTCCGGCAAGCCTGTGTATGGCACAAAAAAATACCCTCCCAAAAAACATTAAGAGGGTATTTTATTCAAAGTGGGGAGGGGGCAGATGCTCTACAGTCTTGCAAGTGTTGCTGAAAAATTCCAGGGCATCCATTCTGAAGGGGTGGTTTCGATCTGCCCTGCATAGTTCTGCAGGGCCGTGAGGTAGTCAAAAGGGCTGACTTCAGCCTGTTCACAGGTATAGATGAGACTCATAAACATGTCGCCAATAGCTGCTCCATGTTCTGATTTATAAAATAGAGAATTTTTTCTATGCAGTATGGCCTTTTTCAAGGCGCGTTCGCAAATGTTGTTGTCAAGAGGTGCGCCTGCGATTCTCAGGAAAGTTGTCAGCTCCTCCCAATGATTAAGCATATAATAGATGGCATTTCCAAAGGTTGAATTCGGTTCCACCTTTTTCTGTTCAATTTGTTCCTCCATCCAGGATACGAGTTCTTCCATTAACTCCGCGCTGTTTTCCTGATGATGCTTGAGCCGTTGCTCCGGAGTCATGCCCTGTTTTTTGGCTTCAGCATCAAAACGATATACCTCTGCCAGGGTATTAATGACATACTCGCATTCTTCAGGGAAATTCATCGCCACATCAACGAAATTACGCCTGGCGTGGACAAGGCAATACGCAAGAATGGTATCAAATTCACCGGAACTGTTTCTGTTTAACGCGTCGCACATCTGCAGTGGAGTTTGCAGGGTATCATCTCTCCCGGCCAACACCTTTTCCAGGTTCTCACCGGCATGTTTGCGACCTGAGAGAAATAGAACTATTTTTCTCCCCTCCATAATGGAGACTATACCAGTGGTGAACATCCCCTTACGGGTTGGAGAGCCTTCTATGTTTTCCTTGATCAGGCTTTGAATTTTCACCGTGGTGTCATCATTATGAAAAATGTCACCCTGTGCAGCCAACTCAATCATCTTTTTGTATGCTGGCTTAAAGCACTCGGCCGAGCCGTTGATGATATCCCACTGAGTCGAAGATGGCAACGGAACCCCCAGGTTTGCCTGGAGGCCTTCAAGGCGGTTGAATGGCAACCCGCTCCCGTATTTGAGCAGGGCGATCATTGCCACCGCTGATGCGTCGTATTTTTTATTCCCGGCCTCTTTAGGTAACGGGGCGGTGAAGATCTTTCCACAGAGATTGCAGCGTAACTTTTCCATCTCGTAAACAGTCGCCTGCAAAGGGGCCACCCCTTTGACACGAACCTCTACGCCGGGATCGCTGTTTTTATACAGCGTACCTTCTGTGCAGTCCGGGCAGGAATCACCGGGCCCCAGTTCAGGATGATCTATTTTGATCCGTTTTGCGCCATCATAGGCATCTGACCCGTTTCTTCCGTGGTTTTTCGGCTTTTCATCTTCCTTGTCATCCTGCTCTGCAAGAGTTGTTTCCTGTTTATTGGCCTCGTCATCGCCTTTATTTTTGTCCTTGTCTTTGTTCAGGATATTTTCCTTTTTCTCGGTCTTGGCACCAAATATCATTCTGAGCAGTTTTTTAACCGAAGAGGCCCGGTCATCAACAGCCTGACTCAAGATCGAAATACACTCTGCCATGCCCTTAATGAGCTCCAGGTCTTTATCTTGAAGCTGACCCTTTTCAGCACGCACAAGTAAATCGTCGAGCTGATTCATGTCGAGATCAATTTTCTTTTTCTTGAAAGGCTTTCTCCGCCTTTTGATTCTCCTTTTCACTGACATAGTTTTTCCCTGAAGCGAGAATCAAGAGGCAATCCATAGATATCCTTGATAGAAGTAAGCTTCTTCTGCGTTTTGTTGTACTTCCCTCTACCCTTTGTCTGACCGAGAAGGCGCCAGTTAGCAGCCTGATAGCAGGTGCCGGCAAAACGCTCTGTGTCAACGAATGTTTCCAGCCAGTAGACAGGGTGATGATATAACGCCTGCCAGTCTGAAGATATCCGACGAGCACATTTTGACAGCAGATGACTGGCCAAAAACTTTACCTGGATCCAGGGTAAAATAAGAAAACGGGTATTATAAGCCAGAAAATGACGGTTGTTATCTCGTTGTTCTTTGGACCAGCCGATGAAAGCATCCCGGGCATTCAGGGCAAAAGCCGCTGATGAAAAGGCCAGGCAAGCTACAGGGCGTTGTCCACAGAAAACTATATATTTAAGATGTTCGCCAACCGGCTGGGCATAGGTCAGGTAGTGATAATGCTCGACAAGACTGTTGAACAATTTTTCATGGGGTGTTCGCCGCACCTGTTCAAAACGAAGCTGTGAGCGGACTCTTTTCAATGGAACATTGACAAGAGCCGTATCCAGCACAACCGGTTCAGGTCGTCTACGCCGATATTGTCCAATCACGCGTTTGGGTGGAGGCTGTACAATATGTCCTTCCCGTTCAAGACGAAGCAACAATCCCCTGCACACCATGTCTTTTAATTGGCCATTGGGCTGTTTCCAATCCCAGGCCCGACATACTCTTCGGGATAGGGCTCGGCGAGAATCGTCAGGGTGGGCCCCAATAATATCCCTGATTAAAGTGAGATCGGCCCCTGTGACTGTTCGCCCTCTGTATGTTAATATTTCCGACATGCAGAGATTATAGATTCAATAAAAACGGAACGCACGGTTTTTTTTGAAATGATGTGAAAAAAATCAGATTTCCTTCCAGGCAGGCTGCACTTGTGCAAACTCAGGGTTGCCATTCCAGACCAGCAATTGAAGTTCATGTGCTGCCAGCCGGCTGATATTACCATCGTCGGCCTGCGGCCACCAATTAAACTTCCCTTTGCTCAATCGCTTATGACAGAGCCAGTACCCCTGGCCGTCATAGATCAGAATCTTGATAGCGGTCTTGAGCCTGTTACGAAAAACGAATACTGCTCCGCTAAAAGGATCGGTTTTCAAAATGGATCGGCAGAGCCCGCAGAGCCCATCAATTCCTTTTCTGAAGTCTGCAGGTTCTACAGCAACAAAAATCCGCATCTGCGGCGTGAGCTGGATCATGATCCGTGTCTCCAGAAATCCAGACTAAGGGTCAAAAGGTCCAGATGAACCTCTCCGGCAAAGCGCATCCGCATTGTCTCGCCGTGACTGTTTTCCATTTCAATCAGGCATCCGGAGGCTGGAGGCTTGGCAAGTGAAGGCAGTTCAAGAAAACAGGCCTCAGCCGCTGGCTTCTCATGCGTTTTGCGGGCAGCAATGTGATCTTTTAGTGCGGTGTGATTTACCCGCAGGGCTTTGGAGATATGGTGGACAGAGTATTGCTCGGAAAGACCGGCAGCCGCTTCCCATAACTTATCGGGTATGCGGCCTTTATGTTTTCGAGTCTCACGCCAGGTCTTGAACTGTAGTTTGACAGATTCCAGCGCTGTTGCTGCTCCTGATTGAATATTGGCCATTGGCCATCCTCCTCTCTGCTGGTTTGGAAAGTGGCTAAATGTATCAACTCAGGCATGGCTTGTCACACGGGCTTCCCGGAAATACACCATCATCCAGGCCAGGCCTGCTCCAACCAGTTACCTTTTTCGTTTATCTGTGCTATGTTATCGAAACTGAGAATATTTTGATTTTCATCAATCCTCAGCAACAAGAGATATCATCGTTTGGGGATTGATGAAAAAAGAACGTGATGTAGCCGTGAGACAAACCGGAAACCACTCTCCGGGGCAATCCTGAAACAGGCAGGTACTTCACCGGATGATTTTCTGAAAAAGGAGCAACAACATGCAGACATTTACCGCTGTGGTGCATAAAGAAGGAATGTTGTATGTGGCTGAGTGCCCGGAAGTGGGCACTGCCAGCCAGGGTGACTCCATTGAGGAAGCAATCAGCAATTTGCAGGAAGCTACAGAACTGTATCTTGAGGAGTTTCCGACAAAACAATCTTTTCGGCCATTACTGACGACCTTTGAGGTTTCTGTTCATGCCTGAGTTGCCACGTATTTCCGGAGACGAGGCAATCAGGGTTTTCAAGAAGCTTGATTTTTATGAAGCACGACAGAAAGGTAGCCATGTGATTATGCGCCGGAACAACAAAGCTGTGTCATCC
>JALSNT010000140.1 GCA_026986885.1 Desulfobulbaceae bacterium | reverse complement strand
CCGTTGTGGTGGAGGTCGCCCCGTTCATGGCCGCATACACGGTGGCCGAGCCGGTATATCCGTACAGGTTGAGAAAGGTGCGGCCGCGGGCAAGCTCGCCGATGCGGGCCCTGGTTTTTCGGTGATCTAAGAAAAGACCGGTATCGAGAAAATCCGTAAAATTGACCAGGAATTCGGCCTCACTCTCCCTGACAATAAATAACCTTCCCTCTCTTTTTTTCTTTGGATTATTTTTCTTCTGATATTGGTTGCCGCCCTTTTGCGGTTTTCTGGTCTTGATAAATAACCGGCTGCGTTCAAGGGTAAAAAGTTGACGAATTACCTGCAGGGCCGTCGTAAACCGCTCCGAGGCCTTTGCCGGATCAATGGTCTTTGGCGGGGCATATTCCTGGACATGAACGAATTGTTCATAGATGTCAATGGCCATATTATACTCGGGCATGTCGGCATCATACAGGCGAAAGCAGGAAATTTTGTTATTTTCGGCCCATGGCGCGAGTCGTTCCCAGTTTTTGCGCAGCCGATTGGCAAGATCTCTGCCCTGTCCGGATGTTTCGATGTCGGCGATTTGTACTCCGGTTATGGGTTTTGGGGTACGTTTCTGTTGCTCTCCTGTCAGCAGGCGGCACTTGATTGGACCGTTATACAGCGGGTGATGTCCGTCCGCTTTGAGGCCAACTACGTCGGCAAGGTCCGGGTTAGCTGAAAAGAATCCCATGCGCCAGCCGGGAAAATCTTCAGAAAACCTTTTACCTGAAAAACGATACAGGTACTTGACCGCTTCCCGCTCGGAAAGACGTTCTCCGTAGGGCGGATTGGTGATGAGTAGTCCTTTTTTGCCGGGACAACGAAGCCTTGCGAGTTGCGCCTGTTTGATAATGATCTGTTCAGTAAGTCCGGCCCGGGCAATATTTTTCCGAGCCGCCGCCACAGCCAGGGGATCGGCGTCATAACCGATAATTTGCGGCCACGGTTTGTTCTGCCCGGCCTCTTCACGTTCCAGCGCCTCATTAACCAGGGTGTTCCAGGTGGCCCTGCTGTGTCGTTTCCAGTGCATAAAACCGAAGTTTTTCGTGTTTCTCTGCAGGCCCGGCGCCGAATCGCCCAATATCAGAGCCGCTTCGATCAACAGGGTGCCGGAACCGCACATGGGATCAAGCAGGATGGTGTCGTCCGGAAAAGTTTTGTCTACCCCGGAAAGCCGGACAATGGCCGCTGCCAGGGTTTCTTTCAGCGGCGCCGGTCCACCCTCGAGCCTGTATCCCCGACGGTGCAGACTGTCCCCGGACAGGTCAATGGCAAGATCGGCCCGGTTGTTCCGGATATGCAGATTGAGGCGAATTTGCGGATTACGCAGATCAATATTCGGCCGTTTGCCGGTTCGGGCGCGAAAGTAGTCGACAATGGCATCCTTGACCCGCAGGGAGGCAAAATGACTGTGGGTGATGGCGGAATCAGACAGGGTGCAATGGACGGCAAAGGTCGATGTCGGCCGGAAATGGATATCCCATTCAATCCCACTTACCTGTCGATACAGGGTGTCGGTATCCGGGGCCTCAAATTGTGCAAGTTGGAGCAGGATGCGTGAGGAAAATCTGGACCACAGGCAGGCACGATAGGCCGTGTCCAGCCTGCCGTGCCAGGAAACAGCGCCGACGGTACTGCTGATATTTTTGCCGCCGAAGGCAGCTATTTCGTCTTTGACCAGTTGTTCCATACCTGCACTGCAGGTGGCGGTGTATATCTGCGGCTTTTTTGTGCTGTCGCGTTTGCGTTTAATTGTCGTCAATGCGTGGTCCTTGATGGGGTGAAGCGCTCACTTCAGGTCAAAATATTTAATGCGGCCCAAGGTATCCCATTTTTCACGTATTTCACAAGAAAAAGTTTCAATTTGTGTGTGTCTATTTTAACTCTATATTTCTTGCTATTGGATTTTTTACGACATACAATACAAATATTCCGGGAAACAGGACGGTTGCATTTCCATCAGATTGAAGGCAAGAGGAAAGAAGGGTTGAGTGAGGATAAGAAAAAATTAGCAGATAAAGATTGTGATCAGCTTAAAAAAGATCTGGCACAGTTGCAGCGTAAGTCGGAACTGTTTGAAACCATGGCTGAATCTTCTGTTGACTGGGATGTCTGGTACGGGGTGGATGGGCAATCCATCTACATTACGCCGAGTTGTGAGGAAATAAGCGGCTATCCCCGGCAGGTGTTCTATGATGATCCCGACTTTATTGCCACCATCGTTCATCCCGATGACCTGGAGGTATTTCTGGAGCATCGGCGGCAACATTATGTCAAGGCAACGGGGCCGGCGGAGGTTACCTTTCGTATCCTTCATAAAAATGGTGATATTCGCTGGCTCTGGCATCAGTGCCAGGCGGTTTTTGCCGGCGACGGAACCTGGCTGGGCAGGCGGACGACCAACCGGGATGTTACCGAACTTAAAAAAGCGGAAGAACAGCTTAAGCGACTGTCGACGACCGATGTCCTGACCGGGGCTTATAACAGAAGAATGTTTATGGATCTGCTGGCACGGGAATTAAAGAGAACAAGCCGGTACGGCGAACGGTTTTCTCTACTCATGTTTGATATTGATCATTTTAAGGAGGTGAACGATCAATACGGGCATGATACCGGAGACCGGGTTCTTGTCAAAATTGTTGATCTCGGTAAGCAAACGATTCGTAAATCCGATGTCCTGGCCCGTTGGGGAGGAGAAGAATTTATGGTGTTACTGCCGGAAACCGGACATGAAATGGCCCATACCCTGGGCGAACGGTTGCGCTGCCGGATTGCCGGGTATCGGTTTCCGGGTACGGGACGGTTGACGGTAAGTGTCGGCGTCACAGGTTTTAACTCCGGGGACACCATTGATTCTCTGCTGAAACGGGTTGATGAGGCGCTGTACGCGGCCAAGAGATCAGGGCGTAATCGGGTGGTCGTCGGCTGACCATCGGCAACAACTATGGTGATAACTTATTGTGGCGCAACAAATTTTTAATCAGGAATGCGTTGATAAAATCGGCGTGATGCTGCTTGGTCTTGATGTCCAGGGCAGGATTACCTTGATCAACAAGGCCGGCGGCAAACTGCTTGGCTATGGTGTGGAAGAATTGATCGGGGTAGACTGGTATGAGCAATTCATATCAGCGAAAGACCGACCGACCTTAAGGCGACGTTTCCTGCGTATTATGACCGGAGAGGAAAAACAGCCGGACTATCATGAAAATACCGTTTTAACCCGCAACGGTGAGCATCGAGTCATTGCCTGGCACAATACCCTGCTGCGGGAGGATGGCGGAACAGTAAGCGGTCTTCTCAGCACCGGGGAAGATATCACGGACCGCAAGGATCTGGAAAAGAGGCTCAAGGAAGGTGAGCTTCGTTTCGGGAATTTTATCGAATACATTTCCGATGCCATCTTTATCTACGATATCAACGGCTCTTATAAAGAGGTTAATCAGTATGCCTGTTCCAGTCTGGGATACACGCGAGCGGAGTTATTGGCCCTCAAGGTTTCCGATATCGACCTTGATTTTGCCCAGGTTGACGGGGCGGTGGTGCTGCAACGAACATATCGGCATAAAGATGGGCATACCATTCCGGTGGAGGTGAAAATCACTCCCCTGCCGGGTAGAGGCAAACCCTTATTTATCGCCATAGCCAGGGATATCAGCAAACGTCTCCAGCAACAACGAAGATTGACTGATAATCGTGATCTCCTCAGGATTATCATTGATTCGATACCCGATATTGTCTGTATTAAAGACGGCCGGGGCAGGTGGCTGCTGGCCAATACCTTTGACCTTCAGCTTTTCGGACTTGAAGATGTCAACTACCGGGGCAAAACCGATGTGGAGCTTGCCCGGTATACGCCGCTTCACAGAGAGGCCTTTCTCAGCTGCCGGGAAAGTGATCTTTTTGCCTGGCGGAAAAAGGAACCGTGTCGGAGTACTGAAATTATCCCGGCTGCCGACGGGTCCTCCAGGATTTTTGATGTCTACAAGATACCACTTTTCCATGCTGACGGGCGCAGAAAGGTGCTGGTGGTGATCGGCCGGGATATTACGGAACAGAAACAGATTGAGGAAAAATACA
>JALSNT010000139.1 GCA_026986885.1 Desulfobulbaceae bacterium | reverse complement strand
AATCCAAAAAACGACAGGCAAACCTTTGAAATCAAGATAACGATAACGGTGAGCAATCAAAATAAGCTGATTTTAGCAGCTTCATTGAACTGAAATTGGGCGTCAGAAAATACTTTTCAACACCTTTATTATTTAGATATTAACACGCCAGCAAAACATTTATCTCTTCTGTTCAGCACCCTTGGCGGCCAGAAGAAAATTCATCACCAGTATGAGAGACACCCCTATCGTTATGGCGGAATCCGCCACATTAAAGGCCGGCCAGTGATGGCCGGCAACATAAAAATCAAGAAAATCAACAACCGATCCCAGGCGAATCCGATCCAGCAGATTGCCGACGGCCCCGCCGCCGATAAGAGCCAGGGCCACCGAATACCAGCGGCTTTGATCTTTGATCTTTCTGTGAATAACAACAATCGCCGTTAAGGCAATAACGGCAACGCCAATAAAAAAAAGCTGCCGCCACCAGGTCGGATGTCCGGCCAGCAGGCCAAAGGCAGCCCCGGTGTTGGTAAGGTAGGTAAGGCTGAAAAATCCTGGAATAATTTCTCTTGATTCATAAAGAATAAAATGATGAACCACCCATAACTTGGTCAGTTGATCAAGAACAACCACCAGAAAAAAACAGCCGGTAAAGAGCATGGGCGGAATTTCTATTCGGTTAACGCGCAAACCACATCCACACAACGGCTGCAAAGGGTAGGATGCTCATCATTTTTTCCCACCGATGGTTCGATCACCCAGCACCTTTCACACTTTTCTCCAGTCGCAGGACGAACGGCAATAACCAACTCCCGTAAAATTTCTCCCTGCTCAATCACCATTGCCGGCTTCTGTTTGAGAGTGTCTGCAAGCTGCAGGTCGGAAACGATGCAAAGCTCCTTAATCAGTCCCTTGTTCTCTCGTAAAAAATCTGCCAGGTCCTCATCCCGGGTCTGTAACAGGACCTGGGCATCAAGGGAAAGGCCGATCACCTTGTCCCGCCTGGCGGTTTCCAGAACCTTGGTAATTTCACTGCGAATCGCCAGCAGCTTTTCCCACCGTTTATCGAGTTCAGGGTCTGATTCGATATCCTCCACCGCTGGAAACTCTGTAAAAAAAATGGAATCTTCCAGAGGGGCATCCGGCGCAAGTCCGTGAAAATGTTCCCAGGCCTCTGCAGTGGTAAAACAGAGAATGGGAGCCATCATGGCAAGTAATCCTTCAAGAATACGATAAATAACGGTTTGGGCGGCTCTTCGTTTCGGATCATCGGCAAGGGAACAGTACAGCCGGTCCTTGAGGATATCCATGTACAGGCTGGAGATAACCGTCCCGCAAAAGTTATGAAGTGCATGATAAACGGCATGGAATTCATACTCTTCATAGGCCCTGGTCACCCTCCGCACCAAAGCAGCATACCGGCTGAGGGCCCAGCGGTCGATTTCGGTGAACTCGCCGGCGTCTACACTGTTTTTCTCCACATCAAAATCTGCAAGGTTGGAAAGCAGGAACCGGATGGTGTTGCGCATTTTCCGATAAGCGTCCGAAACATGTTTGAGAATTTCATCGGAAACCTTGACATCATCCTGATAATTTTCGCTGGCAACCCAGAGGCGCAACACCTCGGCGCCATACTTGTCGATCAC
Source organism: Desulfobulbaceae bacterium (assembly GCA_026986885.1). Next base: position 2,510 of record JALSNT010000139.1, on the reverse strand, counting down.
CTCCTGGGGCGCAATGACATTACCCACCGACTTGGACATCTTTTTGCCCTGGCCATCCACCACATAACCATGGGTCAATACGCCCTTATACGGTGCCCGCCCCCTGGTCCCGACGGATGTCAGCAGGGATGACTGAAACCAGCCCCGGTGCTGATCACTGCCCTCAAGGTAAAGATCGGCCGGAGAACGCAATTCACTGCGACGCTCAAGGACGGCGGCATGGCTGGTGCCGGAATCAAACCAGACATCCAGAATATCGGTTTCCTTGCGAAATTCAGACGATCCGCATCCACAACGGGCATCACCTGCAAAATCAGCCGCCTCATATTTAAACCAGGCATCGGCCCCTTCTGCGGCAAACAATTCCTCAATGCGGGCACACACCTTTTCGTCCTGCAAAATCGAGCCACACTCCTTGCAGATCAAAACGGTCAACGGTACGCCCCATGAACGCTGGCGGGAGAGACACCAGTCCGGCCGGGATTCGACCATGCCGAAAATACGCTGTTTGCCCCATGCCGGTGTCCAGGTTACCGTATCAATGGCCTCCAGCGCTTTTTTTCGAAGATCGTTTTTCTCCATGGAAATAAACCACTGCTCGGTCGCCCGGTAAATAACCGGCTTTTTACACCGCCAGCAATGGGGATAACTATGCACTATATCGGTTTCCTTGATCAGGGAGCCGGCAGCGGCCATGTCATCATTGATCTGACGATTAACGTCCGGTACCTGTTTTCCCTGATAAATTCCCGCCTCTTTTGTATAGCATCCCTCATCATCCAGCGGTGACAGGACCTCCAGACCGTAGCGGAGTCCGGTGAGATAGTCATCGGCACCATGCCCGGGAGCGGTATGTACACAGCCGGTGCCGGAATCAGCGGTTACATAATCGGCCAAAACCAGCAGGGAATCACGATCAATAAAAGGATGACAACATTTTTTTCCTTCCAGCACGGCAGAGCCGAAGGTGGCCAGCACCTGATAATCATCAATGTCAAATTCCGAAAAACACTGCTCGACAAGATCCTTTGCCAGTATCCACACCTCATCACCGGTTTGTACGGCGGCATAGGTGAAATCCGGATGCAGGGCCACACCCATGTTGGCAGGCAGGGTCCAGGGAGTCGTTGTCCAGATAATAACAGATACCTGACGCCCGGCCAGCTCAGGAGCTATTTCCGCGGGATCGGTCTTGAGCGGAAACTTGACATATATTGACGGTGAAGTGTGATCGGCATAATCAACCTCGGCTTCGGCCAGTGCCGTACCACAGGTCGAACACCAGTACACCGGTTTGCGCGAACGAACAACAGATCCCGAGAGAAGAAATTTATTAAATTCCCTTGCAATATCAGACTCATACTGCAGATTCATGGTCAGGTAGGGTTTATCCCAGTCTCCGAGAACACCTAACCGCTTAAACTGTTTCTTTTGCGTCTTGATCCATTTTTCCGCATACTTACGGCATGCTCCACGTTTAGCAAGCAGGGGTATGGTGTCTTTTTTGGCACCCAGTTCCTTGTCGACATTATGCTCAATGGGCAGACCATGACAGTCCCAGCCCGGCACATAGGGGGCATCAAATCCGGCCATCCGGCGGGAACGGAGAATAATATCTTTAAGAACCTTATTAAATGCAGTTCCCAGGTGAATGTTGCCGTTGGCATAAGGGGGACCGTCATGGAGGATATATTGAGGGCGACCTTTGGTTGCCTGCTGCAGTTTATGATACAGGTCTTCCCTGTCCCAGCGCTTGAGATAAATCGGCTCCTTCTGCGTAAGATTGGCCTTCATTTTAAACTTGGTTCTGGGAAGATTCAAGGTGTCCCGGTAATCCATGGTCTTGCTCATAATAGCTGGTTTATAAAAAGAAGAAAAAATTATGAAAAAAGAAAAAAAGGCAACAAGAGTGTTCTTTGTCAAACACCCACAACTGCTTTTTTTCTCTTTTCTTATTGTTAATATCTGTGCCGATTAAGCAACCCCGGCAAAGAACAAAACATAGAAATTTACCAAGTAGGTGGGAAGTTGCAAGCGAAAAGCAAAAATAGCGGCCGGCAGCATAAAAAAAAATCAAAAAAAGACGCCCGGGTACCGGCAACAATTAAAACTCAATCCCCTTCTGAGCTTTTACTCCATTTGCGTAAGGATGTTTAATATCCACCATTTCAGTGACCAGGTCGGCTGCTGCAACCAGGCCGGGACCGGCGCCGCGTCCGGTGACGACCACATGCATACCCGCCGGACGCGAAGCCAGTCCGGCAAGCAGGTCTTGTTCGCCGATCATCTTATAGGTCACCAGATAGGTAAGCTCATCAAGAATAATCAGGTCATGACGATTTTCCCCGATGAGATCACAGGCAAACCGCCAGGCCTCACGGGCCGCAGCAATATCTTTTTCCAGATCATCTGATTTCCAGGTAAAACCACGTCCCATGACATGAAAGTCAAGCTGATCCGAAAATCGTTTGGCAGCTTCCAGTTCTCCATATTTCCAACTTCCCTTGATA
>JALSNT010000138.1 GCA_026986885.1 Desulfobulbaceae bacterium | reverse complement strand
CCGGCAAGATAATCCCTGACAATGGCTGCCGGCGAATGGGCGCTTCTGTAGGCATCGCTCATACTCGTAAAAAAAATATCAGGGGCCGTTGTATTTTCAGATTCACGTTGCAAAATATTCATGAAATATTCAAATAATGCCCGATAACAGGCGGAAATCATATCAATATCCGGTTTGAATGCCGGGTTATGATAAATACGTTCATAGTTAAAGCGCTTGAGCAGCTGCAGTAATGCTGCGGTATCCCGGCCGAAACCAATATAATCATTATCAGGGTCGACCGTTTCATCTCCGACATGCCGACTGTTAATCAAAAGATCGGTTACCAGCGAGAAGACAATGGTGCCGTTGGTTGTACCCAGGTTTTCCGCACAGGCGGCCGGGATTTCCCTGCGGTCAATCAACTGCAGTTCTATGGCATCTTCAATATCCCTGCCGATATAGGCGATGGTATCCGACATGCGCACCACACAGCCCTCCAGGGTCATGGGAAGAAGAGGCAGCATCGGGCGTTGTCCTTTATCCCGGATTTCCCGGTCAAATGAAGAAAAATCTTTGTTGCGGCAAGGGGCAAGTCTGGTGGCATGGGCTTCCCCGTCGTGACAAAGTATGCCGTCTAGTACCTGCAGGCAGAGATTCCAGCCCCTGCCCCGTCGTTCTACCCGCTCAAGAAACTGAACGGACTGAATATTATGGGAAAAGCCGGCCAATCCGTATTCACGGCACAGGGTATCCAATATCCGTTCGCCCTCATGACCGAAAGGGGGATGCCCTATATCATGTCCCAGGGCAATGGCTTCCGCCAGGTCCTCATTGAGCCGTAAAAAACGACTGATGGTGCGGGCGATCCTGGACACAAGCTGAACATGCAATATCCGGTGACTGACATGATCATTATCTACCAGCGAAAAGACCTGGGTTTTATCAATATAACGGGAATAGGCCCGGGAATGAAGTATGCGGTCACAATCCTGACTGAAAGACTGCCGATAACCTGATTTTTCCTCCCGCCGTCTGCGCACACCGGCACTGCTCCGGCAGGCAAGCGGGGACAATCGCCGCTCCTCCTGACGACTGAGCTCGTTCAACAAAACAGCAAGTTGCTCTTTTCCGGCCGGCATCTTCCCTCTCTGTATTTTAACCAAAATCAGTAATATACCAGAGAATGGCTACATTAAAAAATATTTTTTCTCCTTTTAAAAAAAATGTGCTAATACAGTCTGTTCCAGCTTAACATAAGTCCGGACTGACAAAAAATATTGCCCCTACCGCGTGCAAACGGGTATGGTATCAGGCCAGGGCTGTAAGGATTTTTAAATTGCTGCCTGAATTGAGAGTTTCACCCCGATCTGCAGGCCTGGGAGTCCCGTTCCTTACCTGCGCTGTCCCATACAGGTTTAACTACAGGTAAACGAAGACTCCGATGAAACAGCACAAAACCTACAGCTTGAGGAGAAATGAAAATCGCTCAATTTAGGTGGAAGTAAAAAAAAAACAGCCGCACCATAAAGCAAGTCCGGAGGACAAACAATGGATCAAAAAGACCGGAACAACGATACTAAAAAACAACGACCCGACCCGGAAAGGGTTGCCTTTTTACGTTCCCTGCCCCTGGATATCAAACAGGCAATTACAGGGGATGAGGCGGAATCTTTCATGTTTGGAGAGGAGATACCTGAATCCCTGTATGAAAAAATCAAACAATATATTGAAAAATAACAAGGAGACGAGATGAAAACAGTACGTATTGCCGGGATATTATTTGCGGCCCTGTTCTTTCTGATGATGCCGGGTAAATCCCGGGCGACCGATAACTTTACCTTTGGCCTGCTGATGGTCGGTCCCGCCAATGATCACGGCTGGAGCCAGGCCCATTTCGACGCCGGTAAAAAAATTGAAAAAGAAGTTGCCGGGACGAAGATGCTCTATATCGACAAGGTGAATCCCGCCGACCGGCCCGGCATCACCATTCCCATGCTGGTCGATGACCTGGTTTCCAAGGGGGCAAAACTGATCATAGGCAATTCCGATGACATGAAAGACGGTATGCGGCAAGCGGCCATGATGCATCCCGATATCTATTTTCTGCATATCTCCGGCGACGATGCCCTGCACGGCAAGACCGGCAATAACCTGTCCAACCTGATGGGCAGAATGGAGTATGGAAAAATGATGGCCGGATTTGCCGCCGCCATGACCACTAAAACCGGAAAAATAGCCTACCTGGGACCGCTGATCAACGCCGAGACCCGCAGGTTGACCGCCTCCGCTTATCTTGGTGCCCGCTACGCCTGGACGCAGGTTCTGAAAAAACCGGCCGCCGACCTGAAATTCAAAGTAAGCTGGATCGGCTTCTGGTTCAATATTCCCGGCGTAACCTCGGATCCGACCCTGGTTACCAGGCAACTGCTGAATTCCGGATACGATGTGGTCATCTCCGGTATCGATACCACGGAAGCCCTGGTGGTTGCAGGACAGCAACATAAGGCGGGAAAATCCGTCTGGGCGATTCCCTATGATTTTAAAAATGGTTGCAATGAGGCCCCTGCCGCCTGCCTGGGTGTTCCCTATTTCAACTGGTTTCCCGGCTACAAGCATTTCATCACGGCTGCCAAAGAGGGTAAATGGAAAAAACAGTTTGTCTGGCTCGGCCCCGACTGGAAGGATATCAATAACGAAGAGACCTCAAGCATCGGCTTTGTCGAGGGTCAGGCTTTAGCCGCAGGGCCGAAAAAGGCGCTGGCCGCTTTCCAGGCCGGTCTGGCAGACGGTTCGATCAACCTGTTTACCGGACCCCTTTCCTTTCAGGACGGCTCGGTTTTCCTGAAAGCAGGGGAAACGGCAACGGATGAACAGATATGGAACCTGCCCAAACTGCTGAAGGGCATGGAGGGAGCAGGAAAATAGCCGCTGCAGCAGACCGGGAAAAAAGCGGTAGAATCAGGTCCTGCGGGGGTACGGCAGGACCTGATCCCCGAATCAGTGCCTTACCTCTCATTTCCTGTCATAAAAAACAAGAAATTTTTAAGGCACATTGTTGAAACACGCTCCTGCTTCTGCGGTCTGAAATTCGATATTCGCATTTATGTCAGGTTGCAGGCATTCCGCCTTAGGTGTAATAGTGTAGGCTTGGTTGAGTCCCGCGAAACCTGACATTGATGACGGAAATCTCCTGTCCGCTTTCGCTGCGCTCAAGCAGACCTACAACTATTCTACGAAACTTCGGGGGCATACTCCTGCTTCTGTGGTCTGAAATTCGATATTCCTGAATTCGTATTACCAACCACCCTGATGATCAAACTTTGTAATATCCACAAACAGTTCGGCACGGTCAAGGCCCTGCAGGGAGTCAGCCTGCATATCCATCCAGGGTCCATTCACGGTATCATCGGGGAAAACGGGGCCGGTAAATCAACACTGATGAAAATACTTACCGGTTTTATTGCCAAAACCTCGGGAAATATTCTGCTGGAAGGACGGGAAATTTCCTTAAAGACACCGGAAGACGCAAGAGCTGCCGGCATCGGCATGTTATACCAGGAACCGCTTGACTTTCCGCGTCTCAGCGTAATTGACAACTTCATGGCGGCAGCGGCAGACGGCAGCAAAAAGCGGCAGACAAAACATTTAATCCGTCTTTGCGGAAAATTCGGCTTCACCCTTGACCCGGCAGCCCGGCAGGAAAAATTAACCGTTGGCGAACGGCAACAGGTTGAGCTGATGCGCCTTATTCGTGATCAATGCACAATATTGATCCTGGATGAACCGACCACCGGTATCTCCGAAGAGCAGCAAAACCTCCTCTTCAGCGCACTCGAACAACTGCGTGCCGAAGGCAAATCCATTATCCTGGTTTCCCATAAGCTCGCGGAAATACACTCCCTCTGTGACCGGGTGACCATCCTGCGGCATGGAAAAGTAGCCGGCAGTCAGAAAAAACCTTTTGATGAAAAAAAACTGCTGCATGCCATGTTTGACGCCCAGCCTGCAAACACAATGCCCCCGCCGAAACGGGTAACAGGCCAACCGATTCTCAAAATGGAGGGGGTGACAACCAGTGCCGGCCGGGCAGGCCTCGACCACATCAACACGACTGTTTTTGCAGGAGAAATTGTCGGGCTGGCAGGTCTTGACGGTTCCGGCCAGTCGATCTTTC
>JALSNT010000137.1 GCA_026986885.1 Desulfobulbaceae bacterium | reverse complement strand
GAGGTAATCCGGGTGGTGGCCAACAACATGCAGACTGTGACCAACGGCCCCTTGGGACTTAAAGGGATCGCTCTCTACACTGATCTGCGCTGGACCTGGGGTCTGGCCCTGTTCACGCTGTTTGTCATTGTCCGCCTGGTCAACTCATCCTATGGCCGGGCGCTTAAAGCCATTCGTGAAAATGAACTGGCCGCTGAATCCATGGGCATCAACAGTTTTCGCCATAAGCTGCTGGCCTTTACCGTGGCCGCCTTTTTCGAAGGTATGGCCGGGGCCATGCTGGCGCACCTGATCACCACCATCAGTCCGATGCTCTTCACCTTTTTTCTGACCTTTAATCTGTTGATTATTATTGTGTTAGGCGGGCTCGGTTCCCTGACCGGCTCGGTGATTGCCGCCATTGCCTTTACCTGGGGTTCCGAGCTTCTCCGGGCAGTTGAAGAGCCGACCAATGTCTTTGGCTGGTTCACCATTCCGGGCATTCCCGGTATGCGGATGGTAATCTTTGCCGTTCTTCTCATTGCCGCCATGTTGTTCTGGCGTGAGGGAATCATGGGCAGAAAGGAATTTTCCTGGCAGTGGTTTCTCGGGCTGTTTTCCCGTGCCGGCAAGGGGGAGGAGATTGCCTGATGTCGCTTCTTGAAACCAGAAATATGAGCATGCGCTTCGGCGGTCTGACCGCGGTGGATAATTTTGATCTCCGGCTTGACCGGGGGGAACTGGTCGGCCTTATCGGTCCCAACGGCGCCGGCAAGACAACGGTCTTTAATATGCTGACCGGCCGTCTCCGGCCGACAAGCGGTACCATTACCCTGCAGGCCGACGGACCGGTTGAACTGGTCGGCCTGAAACCAAATCGAATCAACCGCCTTGGTATTGCCCGCACCTTTCAAAATATCCAGTTACTGCCGGAGATGTCGGTTCTTGAAAACGTCATGATGGCCTGGCATGGACGGTTGCAATCACCATTCTGGGCGCCGATTCTCGGTTTACCCTCTTACCGGCGGGAAGAGGAGGCCATGATCGACGGCTCCCTTGAACTGCTGGACCGGGTTGATCTGCTGGCGCTGGCGGATGCCGAGGCCGGCAGCCTTGCCTATGGTCAGCAGCGGCGGCTGGAAATTGTCCGCGCGCTTGCCACCCGGCCTGTTCTTTTGCTTCTGGATGAACCTGCCGCCGGTATGAATCCCAATGAAACCAATGACCTGATGCGGATTATCACGGAGATCAGAAAAGATTTCTCCTTAACTATCCTGGTGATTGAGCATGATATGAAATTTGTCATGGGGCTCTGTGAGCGGTTGATTGTGCTTGACCATGGGGTCACTATCGCCAAGGGGCTGCCCGAGGAGATCAGAAATAATGAACAGGTGATTACCGCCTATCTGGGGGAGCGACGTCGTGCTGCAGATTAACGATCTTCACGTGCGCTATGGCGGTATCCAGGCCCTGGTCGGCATGAATCTGAGGGTGGACAAGGGAAAGATCGTCACCCTGGTCGGGGCCAACGGCGCAGGCAAATCAACCACATTGCGAGCTGTTTCCGGACAGATTCCTTCCATGGGCGGCTGGCTCACCCGGGGGCGGATTGTCTTTAAAGGACAGGATATTACTGACATGCCGGTTCATAAAATTGTCCGGCTGGGCGTGGTTCAGGTACCCGAGGGCAGGCATATTTTTCCCAACTTAACGGTCCTGGAGAATCTGTACATGGGTGGTTTCCATCGCGGCCGTGACCAGGAGTTTCACAAGGACCTGGACCATGTTTTCACCCTGTTCCCCCGTCTGCTTGAGCGCAAAAAACAGATGGGAGGCACCCTGTCCGGAGGTGAGCGCCAGATGCTTGCCATCGGTCGTGCCATTATGGCCCGGCCCGAGCTTATCATGCTTGATGAACCCTCCCTTGGCCTGTCACCCAAGCTGGTTGATGAGGTGTTTGATATCATCGGCGCCATCAACAACGAGGGCGTGACCATTCTGCTGGTGGAACAGAATGCCATGGCCGCCCTTTCCATTGCCCATCAGGGCAGTGTCCTGGAATCGGGGCATGTGGTTCTTGAGGGACGGGGGACGGAGCTGCTTGAAGATGATCGGGTGCGTCAGGCCTATCTTGGAGAAGGGTAGCTCTTTTTTTCCTTGACGGCCCTTTTTTTCAAGGCGGGCAGAGGTATGAGCGGGCCGGAGCGGTACCCCTTTTTTCGCTGCAGCGCAATCAGGGCCTGGATGCGTTTTTTATTTTCCGGATGGGAGGCAAAATAATGGCCGATATGGCCGGGATCGAGTTTTTTCGGCATGTGGATGAAAAAGTCGGTGGCGCCGCCCACGTGACCATAGACACAGTTGAGGATATGCAGGGAGTACGCATCTGCCGCCGCTTCCTGGCTCCTTGAGAAACCGGATTCAGTCACTTGCACCGCCTTGATGGCCAGTTGTGAGACAGCGCTCTCGGAAGTTCCAGTCAAAGTGGCGAGAAAGGCAAAGACCAGCCCCCGGCCAAGACCGCGCAGGTGATCCCTGTGTTTGAAATGTCCAAGTTCATGGCCAAGGACAAAGGCCAACTCGTTTTCCGAACGGACTATTTTCAACAGACCGCTGAATACCGTGATGTATCCGCCGGGCAGGGCCATGGCGTTGACGGTTTTTGAATCGACAATATGGACGCTGACCGGGTAGGGGAGGTCGACGCAGCCGCTTTGCTCCATCTTGTTGATAATGGCCTGCAGCTCAATCTCCCGGGGCGTTGGTTGTGATGGTTTGCCGTAGTGGGACGAGAGTAGCGCTGCCAGTTTTTGTTCTGTGGCCGGTGAGATGCGGCTGACCAGCAGATCGGCGCCAAGGCCCAGCAGGAGATAGGCAAATATGATGATCGCCAGCAGGCCGCCCAGAAGTACCGCCAATTCACGCAGCGGCGACACCTCTGTTACGTTGTGGTTACGTCCCGGCAGGCGGGGGGTATAGTTCACCGCTGTACCAGCTCAATGGCAGTGCCGTAGGCCAGGGCCTCGATACAACCAATATTGCGTTTGCTGCTGTACTTGCCGATGGCCGAGGTCTCTATCCGGACATTAACAATAATGGCCGCTTCCGGGGCCGATTCCTTCATCCGCAGCAGGGCTTCGCGCCTGGCCCGGTCCAGCAGACTTTCATAGGAGACGATGGTGCCGCCGAAAATATTGCGCAGGCCGGCAAGAAGCCGTTTGAAGTAGTCGATGGAGATGACGGCGCTGCCTGCCGCCAGATGTATTGAGCGGACTGCCTCTCCCGGATAGGGTACATCTTTCATGGTGATGGCCGGAAGATGAAGGAGTTGTTTTTCCCGTTCGCGGATCGAGAGGTAATGACGTTTCTCCGCCCAGCTGCCGGCAAAATAGCCCAGAGCTGTCAGGGTCAGTATGATGATAAGATCCGTCATAATGGTTCTACTCCACCCGGACGGCTGTGCCGTAGGCATATAATTCTGCTGCTCCCTGGGCCACGGAAGAGGTTGAAAAGCGGACATTAATGACCGCGTTCGCCCCCAGGTCAACGGCCTGCCTGACCATGCGTCTGGTAGCCTGATTGCGGGATTCGGAGAGAAGCTCCGTATATCCTTTAAGCTCGCCACCGACCAGGTTTTTCAGGCTTGCCATCAGGTCACGGCCGATATGTTTTGCCCGGATTGTTGAGCCGGAAACAAGCCCGAAGTGCTCAATAATATTTTTTCCGGGTATGGCTTCGATATTGGTGAGCAGGATTGTGTCTTCTCCTTTATCCCCTCCGGCATACCCCTGTATTGTATCTACGTTCAAAATTGCACCTCACATGAAGTTGTTGTTTTTGTTGATTCCCTGATTCCGGTGTATCACTGCGACGGGGATGGTGTCAAGGTTATCGTTCATCTGGTTGCTTGTGTACAGTCCAAAACGGACAAAGACAGCGTTCCGGTGAACGCTGATGTTATCAGGAACGCTCAATTCAGGAGGAAATATAGTTTGGCGGGGAGATGCTATCGGCTGTTTTTGATCAGCTGATTACGTCGTTGCCGGGACATGGGGTATGCTCCGTTGCAGTTCGTTTAAATGAGTGGGCAGAATGATAGTGACGGCACATCCCTTGCCATAGGTGGAGTCAATGGTAATTTCACCTCGATGTTCCCTGATGATTTGCCGGACATAGGGCAG
>JALSNT010000136.1 GCA_026986885.1 Desulfobulbaceae bacterium | reverse complement strand
AAAAAGTACACAGAGGAGGAATGTCGCATGAAAAAGGGATTGTTTTTTGGAATTGCCCTGGCAGCAGCCATGATGATGAATCTGGGACCGGCCCAGGCAAAAACCCGGTTTGTCACCATTGGTACCGGCGGTATTACCGGTGTTTACTACCCGACAGGTGGTGCCATCGCCAAGATGGTCAACAAAAAGAAAAAAGAATACGGCATCCGGGCAACGGTTGAATCCACCGGCGGTTCCGTCTTCAACATCAACGCCGTCATGAACGGTGATCTTGAATTTGGTATTGCCCAGTCAGATCGTCAATACCAGGCTGTAAACGGCCTTGCAGAGTGGAAGGACAAGGGTCCCCAGAAAGATCTGCGGGCGGTGTTCTCTATTCATCCCGAGTCCGTCACCCTGGTCGCCGCCGTTGATACCGGTGTCAAATCAATTCAGGATTTAAAAGGCAAAAAAGTCAACATCGGCAATCCCGGTTCCGGTCAACGGCAAAACGCCATTGATGCTCTTGAGGCCGTTGGTATTGATATTAATAAAGATATCCAGGCCGAATCCATCAAGGCTTCCGAGGCTGCAAGTCTGCTTCAGGACGGTCGTATTGATGCCTTCTTTTATACTGTCGGTCATCCGTCCGGAGCAATCAAAGAGGCTACTTCAGGCGCCCGCAAGGTGCGTATTGCCGATGTTGCAGGCCCCGGCATTGACAAATTGCTTGCCAGGTACCCCTATTATGCCAAGGCGATCATTCCCAGAAAACTCTACCCCGGTGCTCAAAACGATAAAGACATTCACACCTTTGGTGTCAAGGCAACCCTTATTACCTCGGCCAAGGTGCCTGATGAGGTCGTTTATGCCATCACCAAGGAAGTCTTTGATAACTTTGCAGCCTTTAAAAAACTGCACCCTGCCTATGCAACTCTGACCAAGGAGAAAATGCTGGAAGGACTGACCGCTCCCATTCATCCCGGCGCCCTGAAATATTATAAGGAAGTCGGCCTGATGAAATAATTTATTGTTAATTATGTTCGGCGATGGCCTGGTTGGCATCGCCGATTTTTTTTATTTGCCGTTGTTTTGCAGCGATAACCACGGTGAATAAAAGATATTTTTCTAACTTCTTACTAACGACAGAGATAGTAAACGTTCACTCAAAATAAGCACTTTTATGGACATTGCAGGTCGGAGACTCCGACCTGCATATCGATGCGTGATATTGGACAATCAGGATTACCGATTATCCAATTGTTATCCAACTGCTTAAGAGATAGTTGTTTTGTGTAGGAAATCACAGTTCACTTTACAAGGTCTGGATGACCGGGCAGCCACTGTTTTTTCATAATTAAGAGAATAAAAATACCATGAGCAAAATAGATGTACAGTTTGAAGATGGCGGCATGGAACTGGCCAAAAAAATGGCTGAGGAGGAGGAAGGCATAGGCCGGAGGCCGGAAGGTTGGCAAAAATACATTATTCCTACCATTGCCGTTGCCTGGAGTCTTTATCAACTCGCACTGCCCAGGTTCATCGTCCTGGAAACCACCTATATCCGGGCCATTCATCTCGCCTTTGCCCTTGTTCTCGTTTATCTCAATTATCCGCTGTTTAAAAAGCCGGTATTGGGAATAAAATATTTTTCCAGACACAGAACCATTCCCCTGTTTGATATGGTCATGGCGGCCCTCGCCGGTTTTTCCGCCCTGTATCTGGTCATTTTTCTTAATGAAATCAACAGTCGTCAGGGTTCTCCGATTACCTCTGATATTGTATTCGGTATCCTCCTTACCATTCTGCTGCTGGAAGCTGCCAGGCGAACCATTGGTCCGGCCCTGCCCATTATCGGCGGTTTTTTCATTGCCTACTGTTTTTTAGGGCCGTACATGCCCGATCTCATAGCCTTTAAGGGAACATCTCTAAATCGCTTCGTCGGCCAGATGACCATGTCCACCGAGGGTATTTACGGTATTCCTCTGGACGTATCCGCAACCATTGTCTTTCTCTTTGTCCTCTTTGGCGCCATGCTCGATAAGGCCGGTGCCGGTAACTATTTTATACAGCTTGCACTTAGTCTGCTGGGACGCTACAAGGGCGGACCGGCCAAGGCTGCCATTGTCGGCAGCGGGCTGACCGGCATGATTTCCGGGTCCAGCATCGCCAATATCGTCACCACCGGCACCTTCACCATTCCCATGATGAAAAAGGTCGGTTATCCGGCAACCAAAGCGGCTGCCGTTGAGGTCGCTGCCTCCACAGACGGCCAGCTCGCCCCGCCGATCATGGGTGCCGCTGCCTTTATTATCGCCGAATATGTCAATGTACCCTACATTGACGTGGTCAAGGCGGCAGCCATTCCCGCTTTTGCCTCCTATGCCGCTCTTTTCTATATCTCACACATAGAGGCTTCAAAACTGGGAATCAAGGGACTGCCCAAAAAGGAACTTCCTCTTTTTTTTAAAACCCTGCTTTCCGGTCTCCATTTCCTCATCCCGTTGTTCATGCTCCTCTATGAACTGATTGTAGTGCGTCATTCCCCGGAACTGGCCGCCTTCAATGCCATCTGCGTACTGGCGGTGATCATGCTCTTTCAGGAGCCGATCAAGGCCTATAATACAGGTAAATCCATCGGAGAGGCCTTTCAACGCTCCATCAAACTTATTATCTCCTCCCTGGTCTCCGGAGCCCTGAACATGATTGCCGTTGCCCTGGCCACTGCTGCCGCCGGCATCATCGTCGGTGTTGTCGCCCTTGGTCTCGGCAACCTGGTTTCAGAAATTATCGATGTCCTGTCCATGGGCAATGTCTTCCTGATGCTTGTTATCACGGCCATGGCCAGTTTGATCATCGGCATGGGCTTGCCGACAACCGCCACCTATATTGTTATGGCCGCACTTACCGCCCCGGCGATCGTCACCATCGGCGGTGCCCAGGGTTTTATCGTGCCGCTGATGTCGGCCCATCTGTTCTGTTTTTATTTCGGCATTCTGGCCGATGACACCCCGCCGGTCGGGCTGGCCGCCTATGCCGCCGCCGCCATTGCCAAGTCACCGCCCATTGCCACCGGCCTGCAGGGATTCATGTATGATATCCGCACGGCTATTCTTCCGTTCATGTTTATCTTTAACTCGGATCTTATTCTGCACAATATAAATTCCTGGTCCCAGGGAATACTTATTTTTGTCATGACCTGTCTGGGTAACTTTGCCTTTGCCTCGGCGACCCAGGGATGGTTTGTCGCCAAAAATAAATTCTGGGAAATTCCGATTTTTCTTTCAGTCACTTTTATCCTGATGCAGCCCCAGCGCATTGCCCAGTGGCTTGGCCTGCCTTATGATCAGCGTTACTGGTGTTATTTGATCGGCCTTGCTGTTTTCGGGATACTTTTTATTTTGCAGAAGATGCGGGGACCTGAAGCCGCAAGGCCACTGGCCGATCAATTATCGTAGGGAGTTACAATGAAAAAGATAAACAAAATTATGGTGCCGCTGGCCTTTTCCCCTTTTTCCCAGGGTATTGTCGATTATGCAGTCATGCTGGCAACCTCACTTGATGTTGACAAACTCATTTTTATCAGTGTCATTAATCAGCGGGATGTGGATGCCGTGGAAACCATCACCGCATTCGGCTATGAAGTAGATGGTTCTCACTATGTTGCAGAGATAAAAAAACAACGGGCGGATGCTCTGGATAAGCTGCTGGAAAACTGTAATTTCCCTGAAGAGAGAATGAAACTGATTGTTTCGGTTGGTAAACCTGCCTTCAAACTGCTGCAGCATGCAGTCAGGGAAGATGTGGATATGATTGTGATGGGAATAAAGGCAAAAACCGAACTGGCACATGCCCTTACCGGTTCGGTGGCGGAAAAACTCTTTCGCCGTTCACCAATAACCATTGTCTCCTATCGTGATGAAACCATTGCCGAGAAGTTGCGTAGACGGCTTCGTCTATAAGCTGAATTGAGCGTTTCACTCGTCCTGATATTCCTTTTCATCGCTGGATGTTGCCTGACCACAGAACCGGGAACCTATCTTCGGCAGGGTTGCCGCCAGCAGCCGGCAACGCTCAATCAGACTTGATTTCCGCATATACTCCCGATTACTGTGGTCATGTTCACCAATGGGACCAAGACCGTCAAGCACGGGCACACCTGCTCCGGCAAGGGTATTGGCATCGGATACCC
>JALSNT010000135.1 GCA_026986885.1 Desulfobulbaceae bacterium | reverse complement strand
GATGATTTTTTTACCGGGGCCGTTGTTTATCATTGGGAGAAAGAGGGAGGCAATGCTCTTTTGTTAGATTGGAAAATCATTGTTAATGGCGTCGTAAAAATTTCAATCGACAGCAAAGTGTGTTCTGTGGCAATTCTCAACATACTACATGCATAGATCGTAGGTCTGCTTGAGTGCAGTGAAAGCGGACATGGGTTTTCCGTCATCAATGTCCGGTTGCGCGGGGCTTAACCAGACCTGCACTATTACACCTAAGGCGCCCTGAAAATTTGAGGGGGTTTTTTAAGTGATATTGACCTTTTTTTGATCACTGGATAGAAAATTAATTAATCGCCACATTTATAGTATAGGTGGTTTGCTGGAATTCAAAAAGGAAATTTTCAGTATATTTTCAGCCTGTAAATAGAAGAATCTGCCGGGGAGACGCGGATAGTACACGTTGTTGTACCAAAAGGAGAAAGGCGTTGACTTTTAGCCGGTCGGCCGGTAACTCTTGATGGCGTCATAAAAATTTCGTAAGCATCCCGGCACACCTTGAAGTTTATATTTACCTGTATTTCCGTGTTTAACATGACTGTCTGCCAGGTGGTAGATTTTGATTTTTGTTGCCGGATATTACTCTGCAACTTCCAGGGTAAATCCGGCCGGGAACGGCACTGGAGAAGATCGGCAAGTTATGCAGGAACAGGATTTACGTGCCATCAATGTTAAATAACCCTGTATTTTACCCATGACGAAAAAACATCGTATCATTTCTATATTATTAGCTATGTTGCTAATTGTCGGCGTTGTTGCCGGCATAAAGATCCTGCAGATAAGAAAGTTGATTGCCGCCGGTAAAAAGATACAACAGCCGCCCGCCGTGGTGACGGTGACAAAGGTTCGCAGACAGGCCTGGCAACGACAGTTGAAAACAGTCGGTTCGCTTATCGCCGTTCAGGGGGTGACCGTCGCCGCTGATCTGCCTGGCAAGGTGGTGGAGATTGCTTTTACCTCCGGCACATTCGTCAACAAAGGTGATGTCTTGGTTCGGCTTGATACTTCCACTGAACAGGCACAGTTGCGGGCAGCGGAGACGGCCGTGACCCTGGCCGCAATCAACCGTCGCCGTGCCCGGGAGCTTGTGCGGAAAAAAAGCATGTCAAAAGCAGAACTTGACTCAACCGATGCCCGTTATCAGGAGGCCCTGGCAAAGGTTGATGAAATCCGGTCAATTATTGATAAAAAAAATATCAGGGCACCGTTTTCCGGCCGACTCGGTATTCGCCGGGTTGACCTGGGTCAGGTTCTTGCCCGGGGTGATATGATAGTGATGTTGCAGCAGCTTGATCCTGTTTATGTCGATTTTACCCTGCCGCAGCAGGATCTTGTTCATCTCGAAGCCGGTCTCAGTGTGCGGGTGCGCACGGATGTCGTCCCTGACAAGGTATACACCGGCAGGATTACCGCCATCAATCCGGGAGTGGATCCCACAACTCGAAATATCCGGGTCCGGGCAACGCTGGCCAACCCGGAGACCCGCCTGCGACCGGGAATGTTTGTTCGGGTTGCGGTACAACTTCCCCGGAAAAATAAGGTGCTGGTGGTGCCGGCTACTTCGATTTTGTATGCAACCTATGGCGATTCCGTTTTTCTGGTGGAGGAAAAAAAGCCGGCTGCAAAGGGTAATGCTGAGTTGGTGTTGCGTCGGCAGGTGGTGCGAACCGGCATGACCCGTGGTGATTTCGTTACCGTTACTTCCGGCCTGCAGGAGGGACAGCAGGTTGTAACAACCGGGGTATTTAAACTGCATAACGGGCAACCGGCCAGGATAGATAACCGCCTGGCCCCGAAGTTTTCCATGGATCCGGTGCTGAAAAATGAATAAAGAAATATCGGCAAAACGGTTTACCGATCTCTTTATTCATCGGCCGGTCCTGTCCATTGTGGTCAGCCTGTTGATTATTATTGCCGGGTTGCAGGCCGTCAGATCCCTCAATGTTCGCCAGTATCCACGCAGTGAGAATGCGACCATAACCGTCAGCACGGTTTATGTCGGTGCCGATGCCGATCTGGTGCGTGGTTTTGTCACCACCCCTCTTGAACGTGCCATCGCCGCTGCCGACGGCATTGATTACATTCAGTCGCAGAGTCGTCCGGGACTGTCGACCATTGCTGTGCGCCTGAAACTCAATTATGATGCCACCAAGGCCCTGGCGGAAGTCAGTTCCAAGGTTGATCAGGTGCGCAACGATCTGCCGCCCGAATCGGAAATACCGATCATCAATATTGAATCGGCTGATTCCAAGTTTGCCTCCGCCTATCTCAGTTTCACCTCGGATTTTCTCCATCAGAACGAAATTACCGATTATCTCGTGCGGGTGGTGCAACCGCGCCTCTCCGCCCTGGAAGGTGTACAGCGTGCCGATATTCTTGGCGGCCGCACCTTTGCCATGCGTATCTGGCTTAATCCCGACAAAATGGCGGCCTTAAACATCAGTCCTGCCCAGGTTCGCCGTGCGCTGGCAATAAACAATTTTCTTTCGGCCCCGGGCCGGACAAAAGGGGCGCTCATTCAGGTTAATCTGACGGCCGATACCAATTTACACAGCGTGGAGGAATTTAAACGGCTTGTCGTCCGGCAGCAAGGGGGGACTCTTGTGCGCCTTGAAGATATCGCCCAGGTTGTGTTAGGCGCTGAAAATTATGATGCCGAGGTGCATTTTTCCGGCAAAACAGCCGTTTTCATGGGAATATGGCCATTGCCCAATGCCAACTCAATCGACGTGATTAAACGGGTGCGCCGGGAGATGGCAAGTATTCAAAAGGGACTGCCCACCGGCATGCAGGCCCGGATAGCCTATGATGCCACCAATTATATCAATACGGCCATCCATGAAGTTTTAAAGACCCTCACCGATACGTTGATAATCGTGGTTATTGTCATCTTTTTGTTTTTAGGGTCCATGCGCTCGGTGCTTGTGCCGGTGGTCGCCATTCCTCTGTCATTGATCGGCGCTGTTTTTCTCATGCAGCTGTTCGGCTTTACCATCAACCTGCTGACCCTGCTGGCCATTGTTCTTTCCGTAGGTCTGGTGGTTGATGACGCCATTGTCGTTGTTGAAAATGTAGAGCGTCATCTCAGCCTTGGAGAAACACCGGTACGGGCGGCTGTGCTCGGCGCCCGCGAACTGGTCGGCCCGATCATTGCCATGACCATTACCCTGGCTGCTGTTTATGCGCCCATTGGTCTGCAGGGGGGGCTGACCGGCTCCCTGTTTCGTGAATTCGCCTTGACCCTTGCCGGGGCAGTCGCAATCTCCGGCATCGTCGCCCTGACCCTTTCCCCCATGATGTCTGCCCATCTCCTGCGTCCCGGTATGGAAGAACATGGTCTGGCCGGCCGCATTGCTCGTGGTTTTACCCGTATTAAACAAAGGTACGGCCGGATGCTTGATGGTGTCCTTACTACCAGGTGGCCGGTATATGTGGTGTGGATTGTGTTGAGCCTGCTGATTATACCCATGTTTCAGATGTCACCCCGGGAGCTGGCGCCGACTGAGGATAAGGGTGTTATTTTCGGTATTCTTGATGCCGCCGCCAATTCTACCATTGATCAGACGAGTTACTATGCCGCTGCTGCAAACAGGGTATTCATGTCGTTTCCGGAGACGGATTTCACCTTTCAGATCACCATGCCGACCTCTGGATTCGGCGGCATGGTGACCAAGCCATGGACCCGGAGAAAACAGACCATCTTCCAGCTTTTGCCGAAAGTGCAGCGGAAACTGTACGCCATCCCTGGTGTGCGCATCTTTCCGGTGCTGCCGCCCACCTTGCCCGGCGGCGGGCGTTTTCCGGTTGAATTTATTCTGGCATCCACAGCCGGCGAAGAGCAGTTGTTAGGATTTGCACAGCAAATCAGGCAAAAGGCGATGAAAAGTGGCATGTTTGCCTTTCCTCCTATCATTGATCTCAAGATTGATCAACCCCAATCGGAACTGGTCATTAACCGTGATATGGTAGCCGATCTCGGTCTTGATCTGCAACAGGTGGGCCGTGATGTCGGTTCCATGCTTGGTGGGAATTTCGTCAATCGTTTTGATATCGACGGGCGCAGTTACAAGGTTATTCCCCAGATTAGACGTCTGAACCGGTTGAATCCTTCACAGTTGAAAAATATTCATGTGACCGGCCCGGATGGTACCCTCATCCCTC
>JALSNT010000134.1 GCA_026986885.1 Desulfobulbaceae bacterium | reverse complement strand
CCACTTGCCTGAAAGGGCCAGGCCACCGGCGACGGCGGTACCGGCGGCAATGGTTTTCAGCGCCTTTCTCCGGGATGTGTTGACGAATTTTTTGTTGTTTTTCCCGATCTGTTGACTGCGGCAAACCGGCGATAGTTTTTCTTTGTCTGTCGGCATACTTTTTCCTCTTCAATTTCACCTGGTATTGAAAAAACGGACAGGGAGGCGATACTTTCCCTGTCAGCCCAAATGGTAACACGACATCTTTTAGTTTATGGCCATAACCCAATATGCCATTTCTTTGTTCATCTCTTTCTTTTTCTCCTGTATCCTGCAAGGCCGGCCAGACCGGCACCGAACAGCAGTATGGTGGCTGGTTCGGGAACGGGATTGCTCCGGGCGACCGTCCCCACTGTAAAACCATGATGAAACTCGGCAATCGGATTGTCCCAGGAAATAGAGGTTATTGCGCCACTGAACTGAATTACTCCACAGCCCTCATAACCGGACAATGTTGTTCCGTTCATCACAAACGACCCATCACCCCATGGTCCTTCCCCTTCACTAAGCAGGGCAAATGGTTGATCAAAAACATATTGCACTTCCTGGTTAACTCGTCCGACACTGTACAGGGCAAAAACCGGATCATTAACCGCTTCTGAAAAGGTCAAGGTATTTCCAGCACTGACTGCACTCATGGAAATACCGGAAACAGGAGCATTGTCCACCACACTGTTATTCGTATAGGGTGCGGGAGTACCTTCCCCCCAATACCAAGCTGATGAAAGCCATTCTGCATTTCCGGTATAAGTCACGTCAATTACCGTTCCATCCTGTACCATGGTTCCCGCAGCCCCTGTGGATGTTAACTCCCAACTGGTCCAGCTTATAGGAGCCGCAGATGCCACTGCTGCTGTTAGCAAGCATAACAAGCTGAAAACTAAACATTTTCTTTTCATAACCCTACCCTCCCTTCGTGAATTAGGCGGCCTCGCCGATCGGGGTCGCTATTTTATTATTTTTCTTCTTTGCCAAAATAGCTTACCAGCCCCCAGGGTACAAATAAGGTACAGATTGTGAAAAAAACAAAGATTTGGTATATTTTTTTTAAGCCTCTTTTTTTCAACTCTTTGCCGGTAATCGAGGATACAGCCCATGGAAAAAGCCCGTTTGACCCTTGTGCAGCCGTCCGAGCCGTCACCTGCCGGGGCACGGGTTGTTTCCGCAAAGACTCAGCCTCCGAGGCAGGGGCAGCGCATTCTTGTGCGCAAACGCCTTGCCGCCATGGTTGCCCGGATGCTTGCGCAGGGCAGCCTGTGGATAAACGGTCCACCCGGCGCCGGTAAAACGGTGCTGGCCGCCCATTATGGTGTTCGGTCCGATCTCCCTGTTGCCTGGTACGAATTTGACGCCCTTGACGGCGATATCGTCTCCTTTTTCTCCACCTTCCCCCTGGCCTTTTCTTCCTGTGTTGCCGAACTGAGCGAGCTGGAACGGCTCCCGGAGCTTCGTCCCGAGGACATGCTTGCCCTGCCCGTCTTTGCACGCCGATTTTTCCGGACGCTTTTTGCCATCCTCCCGGAAAAATGGCTGCTTATCCTGGATAATTTTCAGGAAATACCCGAGGCTTCTCCGCTGGCCGAGCTGATGGCCATCTGCCTGCAGGAACTGCCCGTCCATTGCCGGACCATTATTCTCAGCAGAAAACCGGCGCTGCCCTGTTTTGCCCGCATGAAGATCGCCGGAACCCTGCAACAGCTTGAACCGGACAGCCTGCTCTTTACCCCGGAGGAGATCGGCGGGGTCATGACCCTGCATGGCATCATCGGCGAGCAGGAAAACTGTATCCAGTACCTGCAGACGACCACGGCGGGATGGGCTGCCGGTCTTACCCTGCTGCTGAAAGAACAGAACCGGGAAACCTGTTCCCACCGGCAGGATGACGACCTCGATCACCAGGAACTCTTTGATTATTTTGCCGGAGTGATCTTTACCGGCCTTGATGACAGCGAAAAAAACAGGCTGATGACGGCCTCCCTGCTGCCCGAAATCAGGCCCGCCGTCCTTGATGCCCTGCTGAGCGAAAAGGGCAATCGCCACTATTTTATGGGGTTAAGCAGGGAGAATTTTTTTACCTACCAGTTGGACAGCCGGGGAGAGCTGTTTCAGTTCCACCCCCTGTTCAGGGAATTTCTCCGGCAGAAAGCCGCAGCGACCATGGTCGACGCCGACCGCACACATCTGCTTGAACAGGCCGCCGCCTATTATGAAAAAGAAGGCAATCCCGCCGAAGCGGTTGAGCTGTTCATCCGGGCCGGAAGCTGGCAGAAGGGGATGGATCTGATCCGGAAACACGGGGCGGCCATGGTGGAGGAGGGCCGCTTCAGCACTCTTCTGCGCTGGCAGCAGATGCTGCCGCCCGAACTGGTGGCCCGCGATCCCTGGTTGCTCTTTTTTTTCGGCAACGCGACCACGGCCTTCAATCCGGTGCAGGCCATGGAGATTCTGGAGAAGAGTTTTTCCCTTTTTCAGCAGCAGGGCAGCACCGAGGGTGCGCTGTTAGCCTGCTGCTCGCTGACCAATTCGATCATCAACCATCTCTCCGATCTCTCCGCCCTGGACCCCTGGCTTGATTTTTTAGAAGAACAGCTTGATCCCCGCACCTTTGCCAATGACGGCACCTTTGCCGGCGACACTATAGCCAGCGCCGTGGCCCGGGCCTTTGTCCTGCGCCGTCCCGATCATCCCGATCTTGAACTCTGGTTGACCCATGTGGTCAAACGGGGCGGCATGCATCCGGCCCTGATCACCCATTACCTGTGGACCGGCCGCTTTCCCGAGGCCCGGGCCGCCCTGGACAACATCTATGCCCACCAGGAAAGTATCGGTTCAAAGCTGCTGCTGTCAGCCATCAAGGCCATGGAGGTGCAGTATTATCTGATCATGGGAGAACCGGAAAAATGTATCCGGGTTATTGATGAAAGCCTGCGCATGATGGAGGAGACCGGTATCCGGGTCTGGGAGGTGCATTTTTTCATTTTAGGCGCGGGCTGCTGTCTCAACAGCGGCAGGAAAAAAGAGGCCGCCCATTACCTGCGACTGCTGGAAGACAATATCGACCGGGCCCGTCTGCTGGAGCGCAGTTATTACCACGTGGTCAAGACCCTGGAGGCATTGCTTGCCGATGACCCGGTGGCTGCCGACCGCCACCAGCGCTCGGCCCTGGAAATGGCAAAGACCATCGGCATGCCTTCCTACTCCACCTGGTGCTGGTACGGCGCCGCCCTGGTCGCGGTTTTCCAGAACGATGTGCATGGGGCACAGATGCGTTTTGCAGAGGTGTTCCGGCTGGCCGCCTCACCCGGCAACCCGTGGTTCACCTGTCTGGCCCATTTCGGACTGGGCTGGCTGTATCTGCGCAGTGATAACAGAAAAGGGGCAATCGATCAGCTCCGGCAGGGTTTTGCGCTGGCTAAAAAGCACAATTACCTGCATTTCTTCTTCTTTATCCCGAAAATGATGGAGGCGATCACCATTGCCGCCCTGGAAGAGGGAATAGAGGTGGATTTTGTTCGCAGCTGTATCCGCAGATGGAGCCTGATTCCGGCACGGCCGCCCGTGCACCTTGATACCTGGCCCTGGCCGGTCAAGATCTTCACCCTGGGCAGGTTTTCCATTGCCCGCAACGACAAGGCACTGAGCAACAAGACCCTTGCCCGGGTGCGACCCATTCAGCTTCTGCAGGCGATCATCGCCCTGGGCGGCCGCCAGGTGCGCAAGACAAAACTGGCCGATATCTTCTGGCCGGACGCCAACGGTGATGAGCAGATGGCCGCCCTGAAAACCACCCTCCATCGGCTGCGCGATCTCTTACAGATAAAAAACGCGGTCCTGCAGACGCCCACCGACCTGACCATCAATCCCCGGCTCTGCTGGATTGACGCCTGGCAGTTCGAGCGGCTGGCCAACCGGGTATTGTCGGAAACGACTCTCAACGGACAGGAGAGACAAACTGCCCGCAGACAGGCGCTGGCCATCTACCGCAACGACTTTATCCCGGCCCTGGACGACGAGCCCTGGACCTTCAGCTACCGGGAGCATCTGCAGGGACTGCAAAAACAGCTCAACGACGTCCCAAGTTAACCCACTGGCTTCGTAAAGAAAAAAATCCACCATCCCCGCCTATTGATTGATAATTGCCGGTAAAAACAGGGGCCAGGGAAAGA
>JALSNT010000133.1 GCA_026986885.1 Desulfobulbaceae bacterium | reverse complement strand
TTTTTCTCAACTCGCGAAGATAGAGGTCTTCCATGCCCATGAACCAACAGCCTCCATGGGGGCAAAAAAAGAAACCTTCCTCACCCGAAGATATATTAGCGGCCATCATTCAAAAAATCCGTGATTCCTTTGCCGGACAAGATCAGCAGCCAGGCTCGGGGGATAACGGCGGCACGCCGCCATCAACACCACGCAGTGGCGGTCCCGGAATCGGCAAAGTTCTTCTTGTTATCCTGGCCCTGCTCGTTTTCAAGGGAGTGTATTCTTCCTTTTATACCATTGAACCCGGTAAGGTCGGCATCATCCTCAGATTCGGAAAATATGCCCGCACCACGCAACCGGGCCTCAATTTTAAAATTCCCTACATGGAGGATCTGATCAAAGTTGACGTGGAATCGGTGCGTAAAGAAGAATTCGGCTTCAGGACCCGTCTGCCCGGCAAGACATCCGTTTTTGACAGGCGGGGGTTTGACATGGAATCGCTGATGCTGACCGGGGACAAAAACGTCATCAATGTGGACTGGATCGTCCAGTACAAGGTCAGCAACCCTGTCAATTTCCTGTTCAAGGTCCGCAATGTACCCCAGGCGGTCCGCGATGCCTCGGAAATGGTCACCAGGCGTATTGTCGGCAACATGGACTTTGATTATGTTCTCGGCAACCGGGAAATTCTTGCCGGCTCCGCCAAACAGGAACTGCAGAAACAGTTGAATCTCCTGCAGTGCGGTGTCTCCATAGTCACCCTCAGATTTTTAGACATCAATCCGCCTGATCCTGTCAAACCAGCCTTCAACGAGGTCAACGAGGCAGATCAGGATAGAAAACGGTTGATCAACGAAGCCGAGGCAACCTATAACCGGGTTATTCCCAAGGCACGGGGCAGTGCCAAAAAAATCGTTGAAGAAGCACACGGCTACGCAGTCCAGAGAATTAACCAGGCCAAAGGCGAAACCAATCGTTTTCGAGCCATTGTCAAAGAGTACCAACTGTTTCCTAATGTCACCAGACGCAGGATGTATCTTGAAGCCATGCAGGATATTTTGCCCGGCGTCGATCATATTTATGTCATGGATAAAAAACAGCAGACCCTTCTTCCGTTTCTCGATCTGGCTAAAAAATCACCGAAACCGGAAATAAAATAGAATAACAGCAGGAACAATTATGAAACATATTACACGCATTTTTCTTCTGTTAGCTGTCTTCGCCCTGATCCTCATGGCCATGGACGGCTTTTTCATTCTCAGGGAGGGACAGCAGGCGGTCATCACTGAATTCGGCAAACCAGTCGGTACACCTGTCACCGATGCCGGCCTCCATTTCAAACGTCCCATCACCCAAAAGGTACAATATTTCGATAAAAGAATTCTAATCTGGGACGGCGATCCCAACCAGATACCGACCAACGACAAAACTTTTATCTATATTGATAATACCGCCCGCTGGCGCATTTCCAATGCCCTGACATTTTTACAGGCGGTCGGCAGTGAGGCCAGGGCGCAATCGCTGCTGGACGATATTATAAATGGTACGGTTCGTGACTTGGTCAATAAAAACAATCTGATAGAGATTATCCGCAGCTCCGACTGGAAACCAGATTATATGGTATCAACGGTCATGGCAGGTTCCCCCACGGGCGATCTGATACAGCCTCCTAAAATGGGCCGTGATAAAATTTCACAAATGGTTCTCAAGGCAGCCGCCGCCGTCACACCAAAATACGGCATCGAGCTTGTTGATGTTATGTTCAAAAGGGTCAACTATATTGACACGGTTCGCAAGAAGGTCTATGACCGCATGATCTCGGAACGAAAACGAATCGCAGCAGAAAAACGCTCCGAGGGTGAGGGAAGAAAAGCGGAAATCCTGGGCAAGGTCGATCGGCAGCTCAAAGAAATTACCTCCAAGGCAAAACGGGAAGCCACGGAAATCAGAGGTACGGCCGATGCCGAGGCAACAAAGATTTACGGACAGACTTATTCGAAAAATCCTGATTTTTACGCCTTCCAGAAAAGTCTGGAAAGCTACAAGGATATCATTAACGACAACACCTCGTTGATCCTGTCAACGAACTCCGATCTCTTTGAATACCTGGAGTCAGTTAAAAAATAATACTGCCCAACAAAACACCGGTACCTTTAACCAATAATCCGGTACCGGTGTTCTCCCACTTTTATGATTTGGCGGTCATTCGATTTCCACGCCGGGTCCTTCGTCGGCAAAGGTCGGCCGCTGATCCGGCGAATAGGCAATCCGCCCGCGTTCATTGAGAAGATCTGCAAAACGGTCAATATCCGTGTTCGACATTACTTCTATCCCAAGCCGATCAAAACGGCAGGAACAGCCGATCAACTGGCCGCCGC
The DNA here is from genome assembly GCA_026986885.1 of Desulfobulbaceae bacterium. The sequence goes on along the minus strand of JALSNT010000133.1, from coordinate 1,866 downwards.
ACCAGGGACAGACCTCCACCGGGCAACCCAGCTCATGCAGCTCTCCGGTCACGGCATGACAGGCCGGACAGATATCCGCATCCACCTGCAGCGGTTCATACAGGGGAATTTCATCGGGCCGGCAACAATATTCCTTAAAGGCAGCCGAGCTTTCAAAACCAAAGAAATCCAACAATTCCCTTTCCAGATAGCCGTCTGTAAGGGTGCCGTGAAATTCAACCCCTTCCCTGGAAATCAAATAGAGGTAGGCGGATAAACCCGTCATGGCCGCCAGCAGAAAAACACCTCCGGAACGGGCGACCGTCCTTATTTCCCGGACGTAATCATCACCCGCTTCGGGAAGATAGCTGTAAAATTCCAGCAACAAATCAAGGGCAAGAGGGTCATCCCGGTACCGATCAAGCAGATCGGTTGCCGCAGCCATGCCATTGTCCGGGACAGCATATTCCATGGCCCGGACAATGGCCCGACGCTGTTTTTTCTGTTCATCCATTATTTCTCCTTTTGCCTGCGCGCACCGGCAATCACAGCCCGAAGACGGCGGGTTTCACCGGCAATATCCTCGGCCTGGGAAAGAGCAGTTACCACGGCTATCCGACGGGCGCCATAACCTGTAATTTCTGATATATGCCGGAACTTGATCCCGCCCATAACCGTAAAAGGCAGATGACAATGCCTGGAAAAACGCTCGATAGCCTGCGGCCCCAGGAAGTCAGCCAGCCCCTCTTTGGTGCCGGTAGGATAGAGCGGGCCGATATTATAGTAGGAAACCGGGCAGTCTCCACATTGTTCGAGGCGTCCAAGCTCCACCGCCTGTTCCTCGGTATTGCAGGAAAGACCGATAATCATGTCAGGCGCCAGCATGCGCACGGCAGCCGCCGGTAGATCATCCTGGCCAAGATGAATGCCGTCGGCATCGCTTAACAAGGCGATGTCAAAACGGTCATTGACAAAAAACAGGGCTCCGGCCTCCCTGGTTTTACGACGAAAGTAACGTGCCTTTTCCAGGAGTACTCTGTCCTCCGATATCTTGTCGCGCAACTGGACAACGGATGCCCCGCCGGCAAGTACTCCATCAAGCCACTCCCGGTCACTGCGACCGGCGGCCAGTCGCTCACAGGAAACGGGATAAATATCAACGCAATCAATAAACTGTTGCAGCCGTCTGTCATACAGAGATGATTTACTCATTTTTTTCAAATATCCTTTATTTCAGAAAAATCCCCTGCCGGGTAGAAACCTTGCCGGGCATTCATCTTGATATTTTCACTCTTTTACGTTATAAATATAAAGTTATGTGTAGAGATCGGTATTACTCTCTGCCGATTCTTTAACGCATCAAAGATACCAGGCAGCATCCTCTTTCATTGTACCCGAACAACAGTTTCCCGGCATTATCTTTCTCCAGCCGGGTGGGGCCGCCTTTCCCTATACACAATATGCGCAGGCTGCCGACATTGCCGGATTGACGTCACATGTTCGGCAAATAAACTCCCAGACACCTGTTGGAGGGCGATGTTGCAAACAAGAACCCATCGTACTCCGGTGCGGATGATCATGGTGTTCCAACGCCGGCAAACCAGGAAACAACAAGGATTATGACAGATACAACAAACACTCAAGAAGCCAGACTGATTATCGATGGCAAGACATACGCATTTCCCATTATCGAAGGGTCGGAAGGTGATCGTGGTATAGATATAAAAAATCTCCTGCAGCAAACCGGCTGCATCACCATCGATCCCGGTTTCAAAAACACGGGTTCCTGTTGCAGCGATATCACCTTCCTGGACGGCAATAAAGGCATACTGAGGTATCGGGGATATGCCATTGAAGATCTGGCTGAAAAATGCCTCTTTATTGAGG
>JALSNT010000132.1 GCA_026986885.1 Desulfobulbaceae bacterium | reverse complement strand
TGTGTAATTCTTTTGCCGACAGGTTTGCCGTCAGCTGATGAAAACAGGCGAGCAGACGACCCACTTCCCAGCCCTGCTCCGGAGAATTGATCACCGACAACGAACGGGAATCTCCAATCCAGGAAAGCAGCCGCCAGCAACAGCCGTCATCATCCACAAAGGCCGGCTCACCACCTGGAGAGAGGATTAGCCGGGGGATACGCAGTTGACATCCCGCCTGTTTTTCCTGCTCCCGCTGCAGATGGGTTGTGACTGTCAGCAGGTTGTCGATTACCCGGCGCGGCTCGGGAAAGACGGCAGAATTTAATTTCTGCAGGAGGTAGCGGTCACCGGCTTGTAAATGAACAAAACAGGAATCATTGACATTACCGCCGGCAAGGGGAACGACCTCATCAATTCGGCAGTCGGGCAGGAAAAAAGACAGCGCCGCCAGGACGGTTTTCACTCCCCTCCCCGCCGGCTTGTATATTTTTTGCTGTTGTTCCAGGCCAGTTCCACCGGATATTTTTCTCCATTAAGTCGCATTTTCTTTTCCGACGCTGCCAACAGATCAATATCAAGACGGTCACTGAGCCGACAGAGATAAATGAGGATGTCAGCCATTTCCAGGGAGACTGCCTCCTTGTCGGCCGGAGAGAGGGCATTACTGTCCTGCTCGCTGAGCCATTGAAAATGCTCAACCAGTTCCGCGGCCTCAACAATGAGCGCCATGGCCAGATTTTTGGGACTATGGAACTGCTGCCAGTTGCGCTCATCGGCAAAGGCGCGAATTTCAGCAATAAGGGATGACAGGGAATCCGACATAAAAATACAGATAAAAAAAACTCCGGCGCCCTGTGGAGCGCCGGAGTAAAATAGTTCAATTATTTAGCTCTGAGGACGACATACTGACTGTACTCACCGGCACGAACCCTGAGCAGTACCTGCTTTTTATGCCTGGAACGGCGAAGAACCTTTTTCAACTCTTTAAGATTATGGACCCTGACTTTATCAACCTCTTCAATCAATTGCCCGGCCTGTAAACCTACCTGCCCGGCCGGACTATCCGGATCAACACCGGCGATCAGGACTCCCTGGCCTTTTTGATAGCCAAACTGCTCAGCCAGTTCCGGGGTCAGGTTCTGGAGAGTCAGCCCCATCTTTGCAAGCGGCGATGCGCCCACCGACTTTGCCATGGATGCAAAATCCGCAGGCTGCTCGCCTATGGTAACCGGAATACTGTAGTTTTTGCCGTCACGGATAATCTTAAATACCAGTTTTGTGCCCGGTGCGGTCATGGCAATGGTATTGCGCAAAGAGGCCACATTCTCCACAACCTTGCCGTCGATGGCCTGCACCACATCCCCCTGTTTAAGGCCTGCCTTTGCCGCTGGAGAGTTATCACTGACATCTGAAATCAACACTCCCCTGTCGGTTTTCAGATTAAACGAATGGGCAAGATCCTCATTCATATCCTGAATAACAACCCCAAGCCAGCCCCTGGTAACCTTGCCGCTCTTCAAGAGTTGCTTTTCAATATTTTTGGCCATGTTAATGGGGATGGCAAAACCAATCCCCATGTAACCGCCGCTTTTTGAAAAAATAGCGCTGTTAATACCTATGGCCTCACCATGAATGTTGAGTAGAGGACCACCGGAATTGCCGGGATTGATGGCGGCATCGGTCTGAATATAATTTTCATATTCACTGATGCCCATATGGTTGCGTCCCTTGGCACTGACAACGCCAACGGTGACCGTCTGATAAAGCTCAAAGGGATTACCAATGGCAATTACCCATTCCCCGACCTGAATCTTGTCTGAATTTCCCAGGGGTAATACCGGCAGGTTTTTTCCGTCGATTTTAATCAGGGCGACATCGGACTGCGGGTCGGTTCCCACCACCTTGGCGGTAAATTCCCGTTCATCATTCAGCCGAACCGTAATTTTATCGGCATCGGCCACCACATGATTATTGGTGAGGATATAGCCGTCTTTTGCAATGATAAAACCGGAACCGGCCCCCCGCTGTTTGAATTCGCGCTGCCTGGGGACACGCGGATGCCTGAACTGCGGGCCGAAAAAACGTTCAAAAAAAGGATCGTTAAAAAAATCGTACGGATTTTGTCCGCCCTGCATGTGGACCGATTTTTCAACGCCGATATATACCACCGCCGCCTTTGCCTTTTTGACAACTGCGGCAAAGGCCTTGCCGGTTTTATCCAGCAGGGCGATATTGTCGGCATCACTTGCCAACGCGGCTGTGGCAGCGGTAAAAAACAGCAGGGTGCAAACCAGCGCCGTGGTTACCAAATAGTTAAACGAATTTGCTTGTCTGTTCATGGCACTCTCCAAACAATAATTAAAATATGGGGATACTTTTCTCAACAGATAACATCAGAGGGATTGCGGAATCTCCTTTCATGGCAGCCGGGTACAAAATTCCATCCCCGGCAAGCCCCGATCTGTCCAACCGGGGAGTTGCACCGTTTCGAATGGATTTGCACAATCATCATATCAGCTACAATTATACCTGCAGACAACTTCGTCAAGGTGCAGACAACCCTTTCCCGCCGCAAGCAGCAAAAAAAACCCCGACAGGAAAAGGAGGGAAGGAACCTGTCGGGGAAAAGGAAGAAATGTTACAACAAAATGCCAACATGGGGCAGCAGATTATACTCTCTTGCCATCTGCTTTATGTTGTCATTCACTTTTATTTAAGCCATTTCCGTGCCAACCGACAAATAAATATTTTTTGAATGAAATAACAATCAGTTACTTTGTTTAAATATTTTCAGGACACAAGACATCGCCCACGATCGTAAAAAAATTACCCGGTGTATCCCGGCCACCGGGTAATTTTTACCCAATACGACTCAGGATCGACTGTGCTATTTTCTTGCGTTGATACGCATCTTGTGTCAACTTATCAACGTATTACTAAATGAGCGATGCAGGTATTATTTTTCTGCAGGTTGAAAAGCTGTGAATCGGTGCCTGCCCATGAAAACCGCCATGGCAGGCCCAGACATCTTTTACTTTTGGCTGATACCTGCCCCGAGCTTGAAACCACTTCAGCGGAGATAGCCCATGGATGACAAACTGGCCCAGGAGTTGATAAAAGTCCTTCAACACCCTGAAGACTCTCAATACAGCGAGGCGTTTGAACGTGCCTTTGAATTAACGCGAACATATGCCGGTTCTGCAGGGGCCCAGGCCTCGGCCATCGCCGTCGTCTTTGAAAAAATGTTTGAACTTTTTACCACCGGCAAGACCCGGTCATGACATGAACCTTTCTTCATTGCCACCCGGCAACAACCTGCTCATCAGATGCCCGCGCCTTGGGCATGAAATCTATTTTTCCTATTGCCGGCAGGAAAACCTGGGCCTTCCCTGCTTTAAAATTCTTGATTGCTGGTTTCCCTATTTCAAAGTTGAAGAATATCTCCGGGAAGATTTAACGGACCAGGAATGGCAGGATGTGTTTGCCGCGCCCGGGAAGCCGAAAATAGTGTCCCTGCTGGAGAGTATTGAGGCGGCAAAAAAACATCAAAACAAATAAATACGATATACGTTATTTAATTTTCCGGTAACCGTTCACCCAGATGCTGTTTCGCCCGCATTACCTGCATAATGTAAACGTTTACCAGTGCCCCATATTCGTTCAAGCAGGCCGACGAGTCTATAGCCCGCTATGTGAGGTGGCCTGATCGGACGAAGATGGGGTGCTGGTGAACGTTTACATTTTCCGCATGCGTTGTATGCCGCAGGCTGCTGCCCCTGTCAGGGCCGTTTTGGGATTAAGAATGATATAGAGCGGTATTTCTGCCAGCATTTTACTGTAGACACCCCGGACAAATACCTCCATGAACCGTTCCTCCCTGAAAAGCGGCAAAATACGCGGTAGTATCCCCCCTCCGATATAAACTCCTCCGGTCGCCAGGATCTTCAGCGACACATTGGCTGCCTCAGCTGCCAGTATATCAAGAAAAAGCCGAAGGGTGCGAACGCAGATATGATCCATATCTGCGGTATTAACTGCTGTCAGCGCTGTTTTGACAATCAGTGGCGTCGGATCTTTTGCCGCGACGATTTTTTTTGCAAAATCTGCCGGGACCGGGAAAGATGTCGCCAGAAAATCATAGATATTCGGCAGGCCGATTCCGGAGCAGACCTTTTCCACACTGACATGGGTTTCCCTGTGCCGGAGAAACGCAAGCAACTCGAGCTGCCGACGGTCACGGGGAGC
>JALSNT010000131.1 GCA_026986885.1 Desulfobulbaceae bacterium | reverse complement strand
GAGGGTTTCACACCATCTGCAACATTTTATAAAGAAATCACTTATAATCATTTATCTTTTTTTATTTGCAGATGGGGTGAAACGCTCAATTTAGGTATTGCTAAGTTTCCGTCACCTAACCCTGAAAAACATGGAGAAAGATGGACAGCGACCACATTCTTGTCGTTGAAGACAACGAAACCAATCGGGTTTTTCTGAACCTCCTGCTGGAGGATGAGTACCGGGTCAGCCTGGCGGAAAACGGGGAACAGGCACTGCAGATGGCCCGGACGGAGCCGCAGCCGCAAATGATCCTCCTGGATATCGTCATGCCGGGCATGGACGGGTACGAGGTATGCAGACGGCTCAAGGCCGATCCGACAACGAAAGACATCCTCATCATCTTTTTCACTTCCCTTCAGGAAGAAGGAGGCGAATACAAGGGATTAAGCATGGGCGCGGTTGACTATATCGCCAAACCGATACAGCCGCAACTGCTGAGAATACGTATCAAACAGCACCTGGAACTACTGCATGCCAGGGAAAACCTCAAAGATGCGCTTGAAAAAGAACACCGGGCCAATCTGGCAAAATCGGAATTTCTTGCCAACATGTCCCATGAAATGCGCACGCCCATGCATGCCATTTTAAGTTATGCCAATTTCGGCCTTAAACGTATCGACAAGGTGCCCCGGGAAAAACTGCATCAATACTTTCAGGAGATAAAAAACAGCGGTGACCGGCTTATCCTGCTGCTCAATGATCTGCTCGATCTGGCCAAACTGGAGGCGGGCAGCATGCGTTATTCCATGGCCAGGGGAAATATTACCGCCGTTGCCCGCCGTGTTGCCGGCGAGTTTACGGCCGCTGCCGAAGAACGCGGCATCCGCCTTGAGTTGATCGTTCCGGACAAACCGGTTGTCGGCTGGTTTGACGAGGCCAGGATCGGCCAGGTCATGGGCAACCTGCTCTCCAACGGCCTTAAATTCAGCAAGCCGGGGAAAAAAATATCCATCCGCGTCGAGCATATCCGGCACAGCTGCGGCAGCGGTGACAAGAGACAGGCCATCCGGGTTACCGTCCGTGACCAGGGCATCGGCATCCCGCCGGAAGAGCTGGGAACTATTTTTGCAAAATTCACCCAGAGCTCGATCACCAAAAGCGGCTCCGGCGGCACCGGTCTGGGGCTGGCCATCTGCAGCCAGATCATCCAGGCGCACCAGGGAAGAATATGGGCGGAAAACAACCCGGACGGCGGCGCATCATTCGCCTTTGTCCTGCCGGTCGACAAGAGAAAAGCAGCATAAAAAGAGGAAAAATAGGGGACAGGCCCCGTTTTTTTCGGTTTTGTTTGATTATATCTTATTTGTTGATAAAAAACGGGGTCTGTCCACTATTTCCTACTATTTCCTATTCACATAACCATGAAACAGTTTTTACACACCATTACCAAATCATCCATCCTGTTGCTGCTGTTGACCTGCGCTCACACGCCGTGCGCAACAGCCGCGGACAAGACTTCAGATCTCTATGACCTGGATCTGAAGGACCTGCTCCAGCTCAAGGTGGAGACCTTGAATAAAAGGCCCCAGCAATTCATGGAACTGCCGGCAGCCATGACCATCATAGACCGCCGGGAAATTGAACGTTCCGGCGCGCTCACCATTCCCGACCTGCTGGTCCGGGTGCCCGGCGTATTTGTCAAACAGGTTTCCAGCAGATCGACCGCAGTTGCCGTCCGCAACGACATCCAGATCCTTAATACCAACCTGCTGGTGCTCATCGACGGCAATCCATACTACAACCAGACCACCGGCAATGTGCTCTGGTCCATGCTGCCGATCGCGGTCGAGGACATCGAGCGTATCGAGGTCATCCGCGGCGACGGCGGCACCGCCTGGGGAACCAACTCATCAAGCGGTGTCATCAACATCATTACCCGCACCCCGGATTCCGAGCCCCGGGCACGGGTAAACGGCGGCGGCGGCATCAATGCGCCCTATCGCCTGCACGCGGTGACCTCCACCGGCAGCCTGCGGCTGTCGGCCCATGGAGAACGGGACCAGGGATGGTCGAACGACCCGTCTACCTACACAAACGGGTATGTCAGCGGCCGATACGACACGACCGTCTCGACCTGGGATCTCTGCCTGAGCGGCCGTTTTTTTGACATGTTGACCACCGACGTGCGCGGCAACTACACCGGCGCCGTCCGGGACCAGAGAAACCACGGCTTTGATTCAAGCATTGCCCTGGCCCGCTGGTTTGGTGATGACAAGTTGCAGCTCAAGGGCTTTCTGTATTCGTATACCAGGGATTTCGCCACTGCCGAGACATCCGACATCCGGCAGCGGCTCGGAGACGTTGAAATGCGCTACAGCCACCTGTTCCTGCCCGGACACCGGACCCAATTTGGTTTGAATTATCGAAATTATCTCTCAGAACTTCATCCAGGAAAATTTCTGCAACAGCGTCAGGAAAAAACCACTGATTCCCTTATCAACCTGACCATTGATCATGAGAGCAAACTGACGAAGAACACGACGGCAAACCTGGGCCTGCGCTATGAACATTTCAGCCTGCTGCAGAATGAAAACAGTCTCTTTTCCTACTCGCTGCGCCTCTCCCACAAGGTGAGCGACAAGACGATCATCTGGGGCAGTTATAACAAATCCTACCAGTTTCCCTCCTACCTGATGACCGATATCTCCGGGCTTGCGGGCGTCTCCGGCAGCGCCTTTGTCTACCAGACCGGCAATCCCGCCCTTGCCCCGGAAAAAAACCACTCTGGCGAGATCGGCGTAAGGACATTTATCGGCAAGGATTTTTATGTGGATGCCAGCGCCTTTTACGGCCACGTCAAGGATGAAATCATTATCGACCCGGCGGCCATGAGCAGTGAACTGATGGGGACGGCGACCCGCATCGACCTGCCGTATACCAATCACATGAAGAGGAATTTTCTGGGCACGGAACTGTTGCTTGGCTGGGATGTAACCCATGCCCTGCACACCGATCTCGGCTTTACCTGGTTTCACCGGAAATCAGAGGAACAGGATGGTATCTTCCGGGGCCTCATCAATGATCAGTATGCCCCTGATTACAAGATAACCTTAAACAGCCGCTACCGGATAAATGAGGCGCTTGATCTCTCCCTCTTTCTCCTTTACGAACCAAGTCACAACTACCAGGCGGAAAGCATGTATTCCCCTGTCGGGCAAACCGGCGCCCATTTCCGGGCCGACGGCAGTCTGAACTACCGGTTCAGTGATGCGGGCGCCCTGTCCCTGGGCTGGAAGAATCTCTTTAACTCCACAGTGGAATGGGCGCTTCCCGATATCAATGACAAGGTTGGCGGCGGGCCGGTCAAGATCGAGCCGGCTGTTTTCCTCAATCTCAAATACTGCTGGTAACGGATTGACAATCCCGGCTGATTTTTGCCTCATATGAGCAAACACCTTTTTCATAGCCTTATCGCCGCTATCTTCCTGGCTGCCTTCCTGACCGACCTGCCCCGGGCAGGAGCCCGCTTAAACAGGGAACATGTGGTCAAGGCGGCCATGATACGCAATTTCGCCCAGTTCACCCGCTGGCCGCAGGGCGCCTTTAACGGACACCCGGAGAGAGATTTGACCGTCTGCCTGATGGGAGATGACTCACTGTTGGAATCATTCAGCCCAATCCGGGGGAAAAAGGTTTCCGGCCGGGCCATCGACCTGCGCCGGGTGGAAAATATCTCCGGCCTGGAGGGATGCAACCTGCTCTTTGTCGATAAAACATCCAGGACCAGGATGGACAGGCTCATGGACAGCCTGCAGGGCAAGCCGGTGCTCACCATCGGTGAAACAGACAGGTTCACCAGGGCCGGGGGCATTATCACTTTTTATCTGAAAAATGGTAAAATTCGCTTTAAAATCAACCGGGATGCCGCCCTGCGCAAGGGCCTGCACTTTAGCGCCAATCTTCTGGAACTGGCAACCATCGTCGAGACGCCCACCGGTAGTGAAAATATGAATGAAACATCGAAACATCAGTAATATAAGTGTATTTTATTCTGTTATAGAAATCTCAATTGAATATCGAATATCGAACACAAAATATCGATCGATGAAGGACGAAAAAAGATTTGATCTGGAAGATCGATTAATTGATTTTGCGGTACGAATCATTACTGTGGCCGGGTCCTTGCCGAAAAGTAAAGCAGGCAACCATATAGCCGGACAACTCATACGAAGCGGCACTTCACCTGCGCCTAATT
>JALSNT010000130.1 GCA_026986885.1 Desulfobulbaceae bacterium | reverse complement strand
CTCATATTGGCCAGGAAATAGCTCTTGGCCAGATTTGCCTTTTCCGCATTGTCCTTGGCAAGCCGTAATTTTCGCATCACGGTTCTTAAGACGGAAACATCGGTAAACATGGCAAAGGCACCGGACCGGCTTCCGGATTCACCAAGCATGAGAGGGGTAACCCCAACCAGACATGAAAGTGGGGATCGTCCCGGCCGATTAAGAATGACCTGCTGTCTTCTGGTCTTTGTATCGAAATCGTTGCGCAGACTGCGCTCAAAAAACTCCTGATCTTTCCCGGAAAAAAACTGCAGAATTGAACGGCCGAGAATCTCTTCCGGCGGGCGACCGATAATTTCCGCCATTCGGGGATTAATCTCCCGGGTTATCAGATTGTTGTCCACCAGCCAGAAACCCTGGTCGGTTGTCTGCAGGATCGAACGTAAACGACGATTGACAACCTGTTGTGCATCCGTGCGTTTTTTTACTTCACGGGCAAGATCTTCATTATAGCGTGTCAGTTCATTGTATGATTTTTCCAACGCTGCGGACATCACATTAAACTGGTCTGCCAGCATTTCAATTTCATCGCCGGTTGTCAGGTGAATTTTCCGGCTGAAATTACCGTGGGCGATATCCCGTGCTACCTCGGAAATTTCCGAGAGTGGTTGCGTAATTTTCCGCAGAAACAAGCCACCGATGCCGATGCCGCAAAGCACGATAAACATGGCCCAGCCGAGGTTATTCTTTATGAGCTGACTGTTCTGTTGTAATATGTCCTCCCGGGTGCCGCCAAGAGAGACAAACCATGTCTCATTGCCGATGGGTACTTTTTTAATAAGCTCAAATTTTCGAGTTGCCAGCTGAAAAAACAGGCTGTCTTTTCCCTTGTCCTTTGTTTTCCCCTGTTCAACAATAGAGCGAACCTTTCCATTATATTTATTTTGGTCTCCCCCACATAAATAAATGTTACCGTCGGGCCGGAATACACAGATCCAGAGGATATCATGATCTTGCAGGGTCTTTGCCAGCATTTCTTCGACAAAATTCCAGTTCAGGGTAAAAAAAGCTCCCTGAACCGCAAGGGCAACCTGATCAACAATCAATTGATCTCGTTGCAGCAGGGCCTTTTCAAAATTTTTTGTCTGACGGGTAATGGAAAACAGGGTAGAAGTGCCGACGGAGAGGAAGACCAGCATGAAGATCAGGAAATTAATCTTAAAAAACAGACTGAGCCCGCGGGTTCCCTTGTGCACCCCGGATAACGTCGACCCATTCCGGGCTGATGGTTTCTGCTGCTTCATGAAGAAAGGGAAATCAGACCAAAAGAGATTTGCCCGGTGTCATGACCAGAGGCTGTGTTCCAGGAGCTGCGATTCGAAGATATTTAACAAAAGCGGCGGCAGTCTGTTCAAGGGCGGGAAAGGTGCCGTAATGCTCGGGAATAACAAAGGCGGGCCGGATCAACTTACAGGCATGGGCCGCTTCTTTCGGCCCCATGGTAAAAACATTGCCGATGGGCAGGATAGCAAGATCGGGCTTGTAATAATCACCAATGACAAGCTGCATATCCGACATGAGTGCGGTATCACCGGAATGGTATATCGTCATATTATCTTCAAAGCAAAGGACATAGCCTACCGGTCGCCCCATATACTTATTGGTGCCGGTAAACCCGGTTAACTGGGCACCTGAGGAATGAACTGCGTTGACCATGGAAATTTTTACTCCGTGGTAATCATAGGTGGCACCGATATTGGCTAATTGAAAGGTCATGCACCTGGCCCTGGGGATCTCCGACTTAATAAAAAAATCCAGCTCCCAGGGTGCGATTATATCCGGATCATACCGGGCAACCAGTTTCTTGACATCGGGCAGCATGAAATGATCAACATGTCCATGGGTAAAAAGCAACAGATCAACTTTGTCAAAACCGTCACAGTTTCTATACCGGGTGGGTACCTTGGGATTGGTACTGAGCCAGGGATCAAGAAGAATAACCTTGCCGCTTTTTGAGACGAATTTAAAAGAACCGTGACCAAGCCACTCCACTGCTATCTCCTTTGGACGACCCTTGCGCCTGGTTCCGGGAGAAGGCAGCGGATCAGCAGCTTGAGAAAATCCGGAAAGCCCCAGGGAAGTAAAACCGGCCGCCAAAACGGCCAGGAATTCCTTTCTTGTACACTCCATAACGGTTTACCTCCTCTTACATTTTTTATGCAAACACCTATCACAACTACGATGCTATCATCTGAAAATAACGTAAGTCAAAGAAAAACAGCCACCGGAAAAACATGCGTTTTCTCCCGTTGAAAATCCGACACAAAAAAACTGCCAAATCACTGATTCACGTCGGCTCTCGGGGAAAACACTTGAAAACCTGAATTAAACGTTTCACCCATCCGAAATCTGTGTGCAACGGAGCTTGCCGCCAACACTTTGCAAAGAAAACATTCTGAAATCATATATCTTTTTTTATTGCAGATTAGAGAAACGCTCAATTCAGGGAAAAATGAAGTTCCAGTCCCAAGACAGGAAAAGGTTCATTTTAAAAAATTATGAATCAAAAAAAATCAACCAATGGACACCAGTTCTATATCAAAGGTTAAGTCCTTGCCGGCCAACGGTGGATTGGCATCAAGAGTAATATGCTCATCGGTCACCTCGGTCACCTGGACGATAATGGTCTCGCCACCCGGACCGGCCATCTGCAGTTGCTGGCCGACTTCCGGCTTGATATCCGCTGGTACCTGATCGCGGGGTGCCTGGATAACCATTTCCTCATTTCGCTGTCCATAGGCCTTGGCCGCCGGGATGACAACCTGTTTCTTTTCTCCGCTGTCCATGCCGGTGACCGCCTCGTCAAAACCCGGAATCACCTGACCGCCGCCAAGGGTAAATTCCAGGGGATCACGTCCTGCCGAAGAGTCAAAGACCGTGCCGTCTGCCAATGTTCCCGTATAATGAATTTTTACCGTATCTCCCTGTTGTGCCTGTGCCATAATCTTTTCCTTCAAAAATAGTTTACGTTCAAAACTTGCCGACCAATGGAACCTGTATATAATACATACTAAAGGCTACAGGTTACCAACTCATCCTTGACTTGTCATGGTTTAAACGTAAGATTAATCCTGAATATGCAAAAAAAACCTAACTCGACTACCGATGCCCTTTCTCCCTGATTCTGAGCCGCCCGCAGACACCGCCGGTAAATACTCCGTAGTTGCCGGAGGAGGGACTGAATATATCAACGCCTGTGCCCTGGTTCTTGCCGCCATGGGAATTGATCATTACCGAAATGATGATGAATTGCTGGTACCACGGAATCAGGCAGGACAGGCCCATCAACAACTGCAGGCGTATGCGGAAGAAAACATTAACTGGCCGCCGCCACTATGTCGGACACGACAACATCCTCGACAAACCAAACCGTTGCCGACCCTGATGATGACAGCCGCCCTTTTGCTCTTCTTTCAGATTACCGGTCCTTGGCAGACAAATAATCCGTGGTTTACCGTCGGCGCCATCGACAGTCGCCGGATCCTTGAACATGGCCAGTGGTGGCGACTGGTAACCGCCCTGACTCTCCATGCCGATGGAGTGCATGTCCTGGGCAACTGTCTTATCGGCGGCTTCATGGTGTATCTGCTCTGTATGACAATCGGATACGGGTCCGGCTGGCTTTTCCTGCTGGTAACCGGAGCGCTGGCCAATTATATCAATATAGCGGTCAGAAACGGACCCCATTATGCCGTGGGCTTTTCCACGGCTGTCTTTGCCGCCATAGGCATGTTCAGTGGTCTGCAGATGAAAAGAGGCAGACACTCACCCCTGCACTTCCTCATCCCGCTCGGTGCCGGCGCCGGTCTGCTCGCCTTTTTGGGCTCCGAGGGTCAACACACCGATCTCGGAGCGCACCTGTTCGGTTTTTTCGGCGGCATTATTACCGGGCTGCTGATATCATTCACAGGCCTTATAAAAATTGCGGATAATGCTATAATACAACGATTTCTCTTTGTCTGCGCGCTTATTGTTATTCTGGTCTGCTGGTGGCTTGCCGCCCGGCATGCGCCTGTACCTCTTTTCTAAAATACCAGAAAAGACTTGTCAGCACTATGATTCCGGTTTTTAATGAAACCTGACTTTATCCATTTCACCTGTGTCACAATACAGGTACATCCATTTTTTTCTCAACTCGCGAAGATAGAGGTCTTCCATGCCCATGAACCAACAGCCTCCATGGGGGCAAAAAAAGAAAC
>JALSNT010000129.1 GCA_026986885.1 Desulfobulbaceae bacterium | reverse complement strand
TTTGCGCACGGGCGGGAGTCGATGGCAGGATGACGACAAGAGACGCGAAAAGCAGGATACACGATTTTATATGATTCATTATCCCTCAAGAAGTCGATTGGACGAAAGAAGAAACGATAAATTAAGTATATCCGGCAATGGGGAAAATTCAAGTAAATCATCTCTTCCTTACCAGGAATTTACCTGGGCGGATGCTTGAGAGGCGGAATTATGATTTTGTCGTTTCCTCCCAGTCCATGCGGATGTCCTTGAGGCCACCCTTCCAGGCCCGGGCATCACCGTAATCAAAAAAAATTTTCACATGCCGGTGCGGGTCAAGGGTGCGGCGGTCAATGGTGAGATAATTGCTCCTCTTGAACCGGGGGCTTTTGTAGATTCGGAAACAAGATCTGCCGGCATAAGGTGCTGGTGAGGTCGAGCAGTAGCAGGCAAAAGATGATTCCGTAGATGATCGGGGGGCGACCGCATGGTTGCCTCATCTGTACCATGATTAATGCAGTCTCGTTTTTGATTAAAAAACATTATCACCGAAAATATGAGTAAGGCACAATATTGTTAAGTCTTTAAGTGGCTTTTTTATGTATTTTACATAAATGTATGCCCGTCGCATGTCGGAAAGTCGGGGAGAGACAATCGCTTTCCTGCCAATTATCTGAATTAACTCTTATAAAGTTAACATAATTAAGTGTGTCTTAGTGGGAAAATTTAGGTACGCTTTTTGCTTAATCATTGTAAATGAATATAATTCAGGAAACGATGGGAAAGCAGACAAATAGATATGGCGTTGATGTCCCGACCGGGAGCAATACTGTTGAAGGAACCTCTACTGCGGCTCTGGAAATCAATGCTCTGTATTGTATTGTCGGGCTTATTGGATCAGCTGTTCATCTGGATACGGCTCTGTCCGCAATCCTGAAGGTGCTGCATGATACCATGCGTATGGAACGGGCGACTCTAGCTCTTGTTGATGAAGATAAACAGCGCCTGACAATTCGTGCTTCTTACGGCCTGAGCATTCAGGAAGAACGACGTGGGGTCTATGGTCTGGATGAGGGGATCTATGGGCAGGTGTTCAGCACAGTCTCTCCCTTTATTGTTCCTGATGTGAATAGAGAGCCCCTTTTTCTCAACCGTACCGGGGCAAGGCATTCATACAGTAAAAACAAAATTTCTTTTATTGGGGTACCGGTTGTCCTTGGCGAGGTACCGGTGGGAGTGCTCAGTGTTGATCGCCTGTTCGGGATGGACGTTTCCCTGGAAGAGGATGTACGCTTCCTTACTGTTGTGGCGACACTTATCGCTCAGTTTTTAAGCCTGAACCAGGCCATTGCCAGGGACAAAAGAAAACTGCTCCTGGAAAATTCGAACCTGAAAGCTCAGCTCCATGCCCGCTATCAGAAACACTATATTATTGGTCACAGTAAGCCGATGCAGGAGGTTTTTCGAACGATCGAACGGGTGGCGCCAAGCCGGGCCACGGTTTTACTGCTCGGAGAATCCGGAACCGGCAAAGAATTGGCGGCTCAGGCTATTCATGAGGCAAGCCCACGAAATAAAAAACCTTTTATCAAGTTAAACTGTGCTGCTCTTCCGGAAACTTTGCTGGAAAGTGAGTTGTTTGGTCATGAAAAAGGTGCTTTTACCGGAGCAGGAGCAAGCAGGAGAGGTAGATTCGAGCTGGCCAATAGGGGAACGCTGTTTCTTGACGAGATAGGGGAGATCCCCATGCCGTTGCAGGGGAAACTGCTGCGGGTGTTGCAGGAGCAGGAATTTGAGCGTCTCGGCGCCACCAGAACCCTCAAGGTGGATGTACGCATCATTGCCGCCACCAACGTTAATCTGGAAGACGCTATAGCTGCGGGCAGTTTTAGAAGTGATCTCTACTATCGGCTGAACGTTGTTCCTATGACCCTGCCCCCTCTGAGAAAAAGAAAAGGGGATGTGCCGCTGTTGCTCGATCATTTTCTGCGAGCCAGTAACCGGCGCAACGATCGAAATATTCGGCTGTCAAAGGAGTTTTTGGATTTTTTATCGGATTATGATTGGCCGGGGAATGTGCGGGAACTGCAAAATCTTATTGAACGGTTGGTCATATTGGCAACGGATGATCTTTTGAAAATTGAAGACCTCCCGGAACATTTCCTCCATCAGCAAATACCGGACACGCCATCTGATTATTTGCAACCTTCAGAGATGCCAACCTCTGTAAGTAAATCCACCCAGGTAAATAAGGCTACGTCAAGGTCATTGGAAGAAATAGAACGGGAACAGGTTAAAAATGCCCTTGACAGGCATGGCTGGATTCAGGCCAGGGCAGCACGTGAGCTTGGTTTGACTCAGCGCCAGATCGGTTACCGGATAAAAAAATTTAACCTGGCCAGACCTGCTTATCCGTAATTCTCAAACCAGGCTTAACGCCGCAGCCCAATAAATCGTACCTGAATTGAGCGATTTTCATTTCGCCCCAAGCTGCAGGTTTTGTGCTGTTTCATTGTAGTTAAGCCTACATGGGACAGCGCAATGCCTGCAGATTGGGGATGAAATGGAAATCCCGTAGGGTTTTACCCTGCCTGCAACATTTTTAAAAGAAACCATTTATAATTATTTATCTTTTTTAATTTGCAGGCGGGGTGAAACGCTCAATTTAGGTCGTATAAAACGCAGGTCTGGTTGAGCTCTGCGAAACCAGACAAAAGCAATGCCTGCTATTTGTCTGCTTTCTTTTTTGGTAATCAGCATTGTTTATTCCATGCGTACAACAGGCGCAGAACGCCACAGATTGCGTCACACCGCAGAGCGGTGTGACGAGAGCGAACATTTTAAGGCACCCTGCGGTTCGAAATTCGATGTTCGTTGTTCTATTGGGTTACGGGTGAAACCGGCTTTAGGTAAATATGTAACTGTTTATGAGCGCCCTGGATTTGTGCAGGAGCGATCGCGCAAAGACCGGATGCCTGCGAACAGTTTGCCTCTTCATCGACATCTATAGAGGTAGCTGTCAGCCACAACCCGTGCCCGTCCCGACACAGGCGCCTTTGGACGAACACTTATGCATCCGACCCTGTAGACCGGTCATCCCCTTACCGGTATATACGGCTTCAAGCCCCTGTTCAATAAAACCGGCCATGGTCACAGGTTGTATTCCCTTCTTTGCTAATGCATTCCGCGGGCCGTCACCAAGATCATTAACAAGGATGGCACGGCAGTCTCCAAGTATTCGACTGATGTTAAGCCAGCGCACGGAGCCACCACCGGCAGGAGGCGCCTGACGCTCTTCGACCAGTTTAAAACCGGATCCGTCCCGGCTCCAGATCTGGAAACGGGTTGCCTCGCCAAGATGCTGGTTCACCAGAACGCCTTCAAGAGTGGCTACCGCAACATAAGGGCGTTTTGCCTCTGAATGTTCAGGTAACTGCGCGCAGGCAGACAAACAGCCACGCATTTCATCTGTTTTGTCATCATCCAGCAGTCCAACGGCATCAGCCCTGCAGCGGGTGCAATGTCGCATCTGGGGCAGGTATTTTTCAGCTTCATTGCGAATGGCGGCCATCTCGCTGCTGGATGGCTCGACAATATCTTCAAACACGGTATCGGCATTGGGAAACATTGCCATGCAGTTGAGCAAGTCAACGCCAAGGTTTTTCATTGTTGTTGCCACGTCCATAACGTGATGATCATTGATGCCCGGGATAACAATGGTGTTTATCTTTACGGTTACACCGTATTTTTTCAATTCCCTGATGGAATGAAGTTGACGGGCCAGCAGCAGTTCGGCGCCCTGTAAGCCGCGATAGAGAATATTTCCGTCACGAATCCACGAATAGATATTTTTTGAAATTTCCGGATCAACAGCATTGACGGTCACCGTTACATGGGAGACCCCGATTTCTGCAAGTTCCGGTACATGGGGAGCCAGATTCATTCCATTTGATGCCAGGCATAAAATTGTGTCGGGATATTTCCTCCGGATCAGGCGCATGGTCTCCAGTGTTTCTTCGGAATTGGCAAAAGGATCACCCGGACCTGCAATCCCGGCTACGGAAATTCGCGGTTCCTTTTCCAGTACCTTGCCCATGTAATACAGAGCCTGATCCGGGGTGAGGATGGTACTGGTTACACCGGGGCGTGACTCGTTTACGCAATCATATTTGCGGTTACAGTAATTGCATTGAATATTACATTTCGGCGCCACAGGAAGATGAACCCGGCCATACTGCCCCTTGACCTTTGAGTTGAAACAGGGATGACGATT
>JALSNT010000128.1 GCA_026986885.1 Desulfobulbaceae bacterium | reverse complement strand
CACCATTTTTTACAGCAAACGATCCCGCTGGGTCGGGGTATGGGCTTTTCTCGTTTTCAGCGTGACTGCTCTGGTTGTCAGCGGCCCGGCAGGCATAGTCTTTATCGGGATATTTGCCTTGATTATCCTTGGTTTTGGCTGGATGTGCAAAAAAATAATCAATGGCGCAACCGGTGATACCCTGGGCGCAGTCTGTGAACTGAGCGAAGCCGGGATTGCACTTGCAATATCATTGCTCTGCTGGAACCGCTGATGGCCGGCCATGGAGGAAATATCGGGCTGCTGGCCCTCAAGGCAGGATGCCGACCGGAAGAGATTTTAGATTTCAGTGCCAATATAAATCCGCTGGGGCCGCCGGATTTTCTCCATGCCCTGATTACCGCCCATATCCCTGATCTGATCCATTACCCCGATCCGGAAAGCGGGCGGTTAATTACACGCATTGGCGGCTATTTCCATCTTGATCCCGGGCAGATCGTCGTCGGCAACGGCACCTCGGAGCTGCTTTTTCGCATCCCGCATCTGTTGCAGCCCAAACGCGCGGTCATACCCGTGCCTGCCTATATTGATTATGAGGCAGCCTGTCGCGTAGCCGGGGTCGATGTTGATCTTTTTCCCCTGTTGTTAAATGATAATTTTCGTCTTGACCTTGACAGGTTATCAGTACGGCTGCAGGGTGGTGAGCTGGTGATTATCGGCCAGCCCAACAACCCGACCGGCTGCCTGCTTGATCGGGCACAACTACTTGACTGTATCCAGCACCATCCCGATGTCTTTTTTGTGATCGACGAGGCCTTTGCCGGATTTTTGCCGGAATACCAAACCATTGCCGGTTGCGCCGATAACCTGATAGTTCTCTATTCCCTGACAAAAATTTTTGCCATCCCCGGCCTGCGACTCGGTTTTCTCAGCGCTTCCGTTGATATATGCCGCAAACTGCGTGCACAAGCCGCGCCCTGGCAGGTAAACGGTCCGGCGCAACTGGTAGGCGAGGCCTGCCTTGCTCCTGCCGGAGAAACATGGGGGACTGTTTTTTCAGCGCATGACTATCTGAAAAAGAGTTACAACCTGATTGCCGCAGAGAGAGATTATTTATATTCATCGCTAAGCAAGCTGCAATATCTGCAACCGGTGCCTTCCACGGTAAATTTCATTCTCCTGCGTCTGGATCATCCCGGTTTGTCCGCTCTCCGGCTCGCAGAGATTTTGCTTAAGCAGTATCGAATAGCCATCCGACCCTGTGATAATTACCAGGCGCTTGACGAGCATTATTTTCGAATAGCGGTAAAAACCAGGGAAGAAAACGAGCAGCTCATCCAGGCATTACAGGCGATCATGCACGCCGGGATGACCGGCGAAAAGCAACGCAATCAACCAGACGGGACAAAAATAACAAACAACAATAACAGCCGGGAAGAGAATACGGATAATAAGAAAAATACGGAGAATAAAAAAAATAAGAAAAAAATAAAAAAAATAAAAAAAACTCCGGCCCTGATGCTGCTGGGAACCGGGTCTGACGTGGGGAAAAGCGTGCTGGTTGCGGCCCTTTGCCGTATTCTTCTCCAGGATGGTGTCCGGGTCGCGCCTTTCAAGGCCCAGAATATGTCGCTTAATTCCTATGTGACACGGGACGGGGGTGAGATGGGCCGGGCCCAGGTGGTCCAGGCCCAGGCCTGCCGCCTGGATCCGGATGTGCGCATGAATCCCGTCCTGCTCAAACCCTCCTCGGACGTCGGCAGCCAGGTGATTGTCATGGGTAAGCCGGTCGCCAATATGAACGTCCGGGACTATGTTGCTTATAAAAAAACGGCCTGGCAGCAGGTATGCGCAGCCTATGACAGCCTGGCCGGGGAGCATGATGTTGTCCTGCTGGAAGGGGCGGGCAGCCCCGGCGAGGTCAACCTGAAAGCACATGATATCGTCAATACGAAAATGGCCCGTTATGCCGAAGCCCGGGCCCTGCTGGTGGGCGACATTGACCGGGGCGGTGTCTATGCCTCGTTTATCGGCCACTTTGCGGTAATGGAGCCCTGGGAACGGGAACTGTTAGCCGGTTTTGTGGTCAACCGCTTTCGTGGCGATGCCGGACTGCTTGGTGATGCCCATGCTTACCTTGCAGGCCATACCGGAAAACCGATTTTCGGCGTAATAGATTATATCCCGGATCTTGGGCTTCCCCAGGAAGATTCGGTCGGATTCAAGGCCGGAATTTTTTCAGGTGATCGCCCGGCTGGAGAGCATGTGGAAGTCGTGCTGATCGACCTGCCGCATATCTCCAACTTCACCGATATCGAGCCGTTACTGCTGGAAAAGGATGTCCATGTCCGCATTGTCAGTGATATTGATAATGATAATCCCGGCTCTGCTGATGCGATTATTCTGCCGGGAAGTAAAAATGTGCCGGCCGACCTGAAGTTTTTACAGGCGGCCGGGCTTGGCCAGGCGATACAAAGAGCGGTGGCAAGGGGAGTTGAAGTGGTCGGTATCTGTGGAGGATTCCAACTGTTAGGCAGGGAAATTACCGATCCGCACGGCCTGGAAACCAGCGCCGGTGCAAGATGTGCGGGCCTGGGTTTGTTGAATATGAAAACCGAGCTTGGAGCTGAAAAAACCTTAACGCGCAAACAGGGACACCATCGGTCCTCAGGGATGGGGGTATACGGGTATGAAATCCATCATGGAATCAGCCGGGGCAATGGCGAACCGGTTTTCTCCTTTGATGATGGTTCCGTTTGCGGACTTGACAATGGGGAAGGGGTGTGGGGTGTATATCTGCATGGACTGTTTGACAGTGACGGATTTCGGCGCTGGTGGATAAATGAACTGCGGCGGAAAAAGGGTTTGCCGGCAGCAGACAGGGGAGCCGTCTATGATCTGGAACCGGCCCTGGACAGGGTGGCTGCGCTGGTCAGGGAAAAGCTGACCATGGATAGTATTTATCAGTTACTGGGTCTTTGATTGTGCCTGCCTGGTCATCCTGGTTCTCGGCCATGCTGCCGATGACGGCCATAACCTTTCTTCCCGGATTCTGGCTGGCCCTGGCCCTGGATATCCTCCTTGGTGATCCCCGCAGTCTGCCCCATCCCGTCATCCTGATTGGACGGCTGGCCAGGGTGTTGGAGTCATTTTTCAGAAAACGTTGTCCTGATCCGGGCCGGGCAGGGCTGTTAACCGTTGCCGCGACACTGATTATAACCGGCCTGCTCGTTACCATGCTGTTTGCCGGATCAGGGGCCATATCATCGACAGTCCTTTTTTTTGCTTCCGTCCTTGTTTTGTATACAACCATTGCCCTGCGCGGTTTACTGCAGCACGCAATGGCTGTTTATCACGCCTTGCCGGTGGATGGGGAAAAAGAGTACGAAAATAAAGAGGAGGAAAACAGAAAACTTGAAGAGGCCCGCCGACTGGTCGGCCGGATAGTGGGCAGGGATACGACCCGGCTTGACCGGCAGGCAATAGTCCGCGCCTGCGTGGAAAGTGTGGCGGAAAATATGTCGGACGGGGTAGTGGCGCCGGTTTTTTACGCCTTTGCCGGCGCCGGTGTAAGTGTTGTTTTTGGCATGGACAGGTGGTCTCTTCCTGCCGCCGCTCTGTCGGCAATGCTGTATAAGGCCGTCAATACCATGGATTCCATGTTCGGCTATAAAAATGATAAATATCTATATTTTGGCCGCTGTGCCGCCCTGCTTGATGATCTCATTAATTATATCCCGGCCCGCCTGTCGGCCTTTTCCCTGGTTGCCGTTTCTTTTTTCTTCCGAAATTCAGGAACCATTTCAGCCTGGAGAATTTTACTTCGGGATCATGCCAACCACAGCAGCCCGAATGCTGGCTGGCCGGAAGCGGCCATGGCCGGAACGCTCTCCATCCAGCTTGGCGGTGCAAGTATTTATTTTGGTGAAATTGTTGAAAAACCCTTTCTTGGTGATGGCGCAGTACGGCCGACCTGTCATCATATTAAACAATCTTTATGGGTCATGGTTGCCGCCTCGCTGCTGTTCTGCTGTGGGCTGTCGTTTGTATATTCATTCGTTCTTTTTTGTTTTGAACCTGTTTTTTTCTGATTATCATTGAGCCTCGGCAATATCTAAAAAACAATATTTACCATATTTCCCACTCCCATTAGAAAACCACGGACGGACACGGATTCACACCGATTTTTTTGAATAATTTGTATCAACCCGGCAGGGAAAGTATAAAAAATTGAACTTTTTTCTTTATCTCCTTGACAGGGAAGATTAATATTGATATTAAAAAATA
>JALSNT010000127.1 GCA_026986885.1 Desulfobulbaceae bacterium | reverse complement strand
CAGCCCGACGGACCCGGATGCTACTGTGCCGCCAACCAGTACCTGGCCATGACCATGGACAAATTAGCTGACAATTATCCCTGGATTATTGTTGATAATGAGGCGGGCATGGAACATTTGAGCCGCATGAATCTGCAAACCATTGATTACCTGCTTATAATTTCAGACCCGTCGGCACGGGGCATCCTCACTGCCGGACGAATTGCCGATATAACCGGCCCCTTGCAGTTAGAGGTAAAATCAAGACACCTAATTGTCAACAGGGTGCCTGATCCGGTACCGCCCGCCTTGATGACAAAGATCAACCAGGCAGTCGCCGATGCTGAAAACATGCCGCTTGCCGGTATCATCTCGGCAAGCGATGAACTGGTAAACCAGGAGTTGCTCGGTACATCCTATCTGGAGCTTGCCGATGATATCAGGGTCACGCGGCAGGCATTTTCCATTTTCGATAAAATTTTTTCCGCGTAACTGGCCGTAACCATGCAGGAATACATCAACGACGCCATGGTTGAACTGATTAAAGTTCATAAATTCTATCCTCCCGATGTCAAAGCGCTAAAGGATGTTTCCCTTACTGTCAACAGGGGTGAGCTGCTCTTTCTCACCGGCCTCAGCGGTGCCGGCAAGACATCTCTGCTCAGGCTTCTATGTAGAATTGAACATCCAAATCGCGGCCTGGTGGAAATCGACGGCATGGATATAGGGAAACTGTCTGCCAAAAAAATGCAGCTCTTACGGCGAAGAATCGGCATTGTATATCAGGAGTTCAAGCTTCTCCCCGCACAGACCGTATTTCGCAACATTGCCCTGCCCATGGAAATATGCGGTCGGCAGAAATCTTTTATCCGCAGGCAGATCCATGAACTGCTGGAACGGCTCGGCCTGGAAGAAAAAATAAAAACCAGAACGGGCGATCTTTCACAAGGCGAACAGCAAAGGGTTGCCATCGCCAGAGCCTTATGTAATAAACCTGATCTTATCCTGGCCGATGAGCCGACAGGTAACCTGGATACCGACAATTCACAACGGGTAATGGATCTGTTTAACGAGCGCAGGGAGCAAGGGGCCACCATCCTGATAGCAACCCACGATGCCAGAATCTACGGTCTGGGACGGCACAGAGTTGTTGTGCTGGCAGATGGCCATATAATCGGCGCCGGTATAAAAAGGGATCCTTCACAAAAAAATGATGAGGGCCGCGCATGAATTTCCTCCTGACGGTTTTCTCCAGGACAGGTCGCAATTTTCTCTTGACCTGGCCCTCACAGCTCCTCAACCTGTTGACAATCAGCCTGTCCGTCCTGATCTTCTCTTTCTTCTTTCTGGCCTACACCAACATGATCAATGCAGGTAAACAACTCGGTGACGACCTGCGTCTGGTTGCCTATCTGGATGAAGAACCCTCACCGGCGCTTCAGGAGGAATACAGAAGAAAGATCCTGAAATTCGACGATGTCGAGAAAATTGTTTTTGTCGGCCGTAAGCAGGCATATGCAAGATTTAAAAAAGAGCTGGGTACCGACCGTGATGTATTGACGGATATCCCCGAAAATTTTTTGCCGCCATCCGTTGAGGTCTATCCCAGAAGATCATTAAACAGTCTTACCCGAATCAAACGATTTTCCGATTATCTGATGACTCTGCCCGGTGTCCTCAAGGTACAGTATGGACGGGAATGGATTGAGCGCTTTTATTCTTTCGTCCGTCTCATGCGCATTGTGGTTATCCTTTCCGGCGCCCTTCTTATCCTGACAAGCACCTTTATGGTTGCCCGTACTATTCGACTTACCCTGTTATCCAGGCAGCGGGAGCTGGAATTACTGAGACTATGTGGGGCTTCCAGCGCCTATATAAGGATGCCCTATTTTCTGGAAGGAGCCCTGCAGGGGCTTGTCGGCGCAGGACTTGGCCTTGCGGCGTTGTCCGTTCTTTTCAACTGGATAAAATTGCAGTTCAGCGGCTCATCACTTTTTGCATTTTTCCCCTTTACCTTCTTTCCCCTGCCGGTCATAGCCGTTATTCTTGCTCTTTCGACACTTTTTTGTGCCGGCGGCAGTTTTTCCTCCACCAGAAAAATCCTCCAGGTCTGATGAAAACACGCTCATTTTGCCTGTATGGAATTATCTGCTGCCTGGCACTGCTGCTAACCGCTCCCCTTTATCCGTTCATTGCCGGGGCTGACGACACAGCGGCAGGTTCCGTCATCAGGCTCAATAAAATTCATATCGGCAAGCTGAATCAGGAGATACAAAATCATCTTAATAAAATCCGGCAAGACAGTAAACGTGAGCTGACCCTGCTTGGAGAACTCAAATTAATTGACGAAAAACTCGCTGCCCGAAAGAAAAAACTTGTTGCCTTTAAACAAGAAATGGCAGAACAAAAAAAACTGATTGCCGAAAAAAACCGCGAACTTTCCCAGGTAAAACAGGTGAGCGACAGGATTCAGCAGCACCTGGAGCAACGGTTGCGTTCTTTTTACCTTATGGGAACAACAGGATTTTTAAATGTCTCCTTTGCCAGAAAAAACCTGCCCGATCTCATGCTTTTTAACGATGCATTCAAGCAAATGCTTGCCTATGATCAATCAATTATCACAAGCTACCGTGGAACCATCAAGGAATTGACCCGGGCAAAACGAGCATTAGAGCTTGAAAAATCTATTTTATCCGGTCTTATCCACCAGACGGAAAAAGAAAAGCTGGCCCTGGCTGATATCCGGCAGAAAAAAAGACAACTGCTGACAAGAATAAAGAGTAAAAAAGGATTATATGAGCAGGCCGTACGCGAAATGCAGAAAGCGGAACATGATCTGACGAAATCACTTACCGTTTTACGGCGAAAAAAACGGAATAGACAGCGAGGCTTTCTGCTCAACAAGGGCCGTATGCAGGGACCGGTTGCGGGCGAACTCGTCGTCCGTTTCGGTGAGATTGTTAATGATGCGCCGTGCAAAGGCATCATCATCCACACCGATGAAAATGCGCCGGTACAAAGCATTTATACCGGCAAAGTATTATTCGCCGGCTATAAATTAGGTTACGGTAACATGGTTATTATTGATCACGGACTGGGCTATTATACAGTGACCGCACACCTTGACGATATTTTCGTCCGGGAAGGAAACCGGGTCCTGGGGGGACAACAGATAGGAACCACCGGAGACATTGCCACCCTGTTCTCAAAGGGCCTTTATTTTGAAATCAGAAAGGGAAGCCGACCCGTCGATCCACTTCAATGGCTGAGCGCAAATGCTTATCCCCAACTTATCCCTCTGCCCGTACCAAAAATAGACGAAAAAAGCAAACAGCCGATCTTTAGAGAACGGCGAATTTTACCCCACCGGCAAAAACAGCCGGCAAAAGAAAAGAATGAAAATGAAAAATAAACATTATATTCTTTGCTGTATTGCCCTGTGTCTCCTCCTTCCCCTGACCGGAGCTGCCAAAACAATAGACCAGCGAGAGCAGACGTATAAGGATCTGGAAACATTTGCCGATGTGTTGACTCTGCTGCAGCAGCATTATGTTGATGAAGTTGACACCGACAAGGTCATTACCGGTGCAATCAACGGCATGCTCACCTCGCTTGATCCCCATTCTTCCTATATGCTCCCCGACGATTTTAAAGAATTAGAGGTTGAAACCAAAGGCAGTTTCAGTGGCATCGGGATTGAAATTACCATCAAAGACTCCATCCTGACCGTGGTCTCACCTATTGAAGGAACGCCGGCATTTCAGCAGGGCATTAGAGCCGGCGATCAGATCATCCGTATCAATGGTGAATCTACCAAAGACATGGGCCTGATGAAAGCGGTCAAACAACTCCGGGGCAAAAAAGGATCCAAAGTTACCATTACCATTCATCATCCGGGTGAGCAGAAACTGCTGGACCTGGTACTGATTCGCGATATCATCCCGCTCCATTCCGTTAAAAGCATGCGACCTGCCCCGGGGCTGCTGTACCTGAGGATCACCAATTTTCAGGCGGAGACAACAAAGGAGGTGCGCAAGGCCTTACACAATGCCGAAAAAAAAGGGAAAGTAAAAGGAATTGTCCTGGATCTTCGAAATAATCCAGGTGGCCTGCTTGACCAGGCCGTCAAGGTATCCGATATCTTTCTTGATAAAGGGGTTATCGTCTCCACCCGTGGCCGGAACCCGGAACAGGATATGGTGTTTAAGGCACATCGTGGAAGCGGTGCTTTTCATGTCCCCATGGTTGTGCTGGTCAACGGTGGTTCGGCGAGTGCATCTGAGATAGTTGCCGG
>JALSNT010000126.1 GCA_026986885.1 Desulfobulbaceae bacterium | reverse complement strand
GGACAGCAGCAGGGTACGGCCCTGCCGCCACCTGCGCAACAGATCCATGACCGCCAGGGTCTGTCTCAGGTCAAAGCCGTCAAAGGGTTCGTCAAGCAGAAGCAGCGGCTGCCTGCTGAGCAGGGCCAGGGCCAGGAGAACCCGTCGCCGGTACCCCTTGGACAGGGCATGCAGAGGTTTGGCCGACACAGGGGCCAGCTCAAGATCCCGAGACAGGGCGGCAACATCGGTTCGGCTCCTTCCATGCATTCGCCGGAAAAATGATACAATGGCGCTGACCCGCTGCCGGGCAAAGGGCAGGGCATCATCGGGCTGGTACCAGAGAAAACTTCGGCGCTGATTTACAGGCAATGCATGACCCTGCCGTTTCAAGCAGCCCGAGTCAACGGCAAGCAGGCCGGTCATGCACTCCAGCAGGGTGGACTTACCGGCGCCGTTGGGACCGATCAGGCCAAGGATTTCACCGGGAAACAGCGAAAAGGAAACATCGGCGAGCACCTGGTAGGCGCCGAACCTTTTGCTGAGGCCGACAATCGAGCATAAGGGTTCCGGAGAATTTGCCTTACCTGATGCACAGCAATCAGTCGATGTTCCCGCATCTATTGTGGTTGTCAGTGATTGATCCACGGAAGTGGCCTCAACATGCCAGCAGGTTTTCCCCTTCTTTCATTTCAGGAGGTACGGGCAGATCAAGAATGGTCAGCATGGTCGGCGCAATATCCTTTAAGGCGCCACCTCCACGCAGGCGGCAATTTTTAAATTGGTCAGCCACCAGGACAAGCGGCACCGGATTCAGGCTGTGGGCGGTATACGGCCCACCGGTTTCTGGATCGATCATGACTTCGGCATTACCGTGATCGGCCGTTACCAGCATGATGCCGCCCCGCTCCTGCATGAAGGCGTGAATCCGCCCCAGGCACCGATCCACGGTTGCACACGCCTTGACTGCCGCCTCAAGCACGCCGGTATGCCCCACCATGTCACCGTTGGCAAAGTTGAGAATAACCACGTCAAAAGGAGTACCCGCCTTCTCGTTCTTCTGCAGGGCATCAAGCAGTCCATCGGTCACCTTGTCGGCACTCATTTCCGGCTTCAGATCATAGGTCGCCACATCACGGGGCGACTCGATAAGAATGCGCTCTTCACCGACAAATGGTTTTTCCTCACCGCCATTGAAAAAATAGGTGACGTGGGCATATTTTTCAGTTTCAGCAATCCGCAGCTGGTGCAATCCATGCAGGCTCAGTTCTTCACCGAGGATATGGGTGAGTACCTGGGGCGGAAAGGCCACGGGAAAGGTAAAATCAGCCTCATATTCGGTCATGGTAACCAGAGCCGACAGGTGCGGCCGCCTGATACGATCAAAGCCGGCAAAATCACTGTCGCCAAAGGCGTGACAAAGCTCCCGTGCCCGGTCGGCCCGGAAATTATAAAAAATTACCCCGTCATCATCACCAATCGTCGCCACTGCATTACCGGATTCATCAACCAGCACGGTCGGTTTGATAAACTCGTCGGTTTCCCCGCGCCGGTAGGCCTCCTCCACGGCCCAGACAGGGTCCACGGCCAGGATGCCCTTGCCCAGAACCATTGCCTGCCAGGCCTTTTCCACCCGGTCCCAGCGTTTATCGCGATCCATGGCCCAGAAACGGCCGCTGATACTTGCCACCCGGCCGCAGCCAAGCCGGTCCATTTCGGCCAGCAACTGGTGCATATACCCCAGACCCGAAGAAGGCGGCGTATCCCGACCGTCCATAAAGCAGTGGACAAAGACCTTGTCTTTCTTAAATCCCTTATCCCGGCACATGGCCAGCAGGGCAAAAAGATGCTTGATATGTGAATGGACGCCGCCGTCGGACAACAGGCCGAGGAGATGCAGGTTACTGCCGGCGGTCGCCACCTTGTCCATAACACCGCTTAAAACGGGATTCTTCTGCAGTTCACCCTCCTTAATGGCCAGGTTGATGCGGGTAAAATCCTGATAGACGATACGACCGGCGCCGATATTGAGATGGCCGACCTCGGAGTTGCCCATCTGCCCTTCAGGCAGACCGACCATACCGTTATGAGCAGTCAGGGTGGTGTGCGGATACTCCTGTTGCCACCTGTCCATATTGGGTGTATCGGCTAAAAAAACCGCATTCCCCGGGCCGTCGTCGGCCACGCCCCAGCCATCAAGGATGGCAAGCAGCAAGGGGGTATTTTTTCTCATTGACAGCCTCCCGTATACGTCCGGCTAAATTGAGCGATTCAGGCAAGCAGCTCCGATAACTCTATTCTCGGCGCATCGTGCCACAGCCCCTCCAGATCATAAAATTGCCGTTTATCCTTATAAAAAATATGGACAACCACATCGGAAAAATCCAACAGAACCCAGATCCCTTCCCGCAGCCCTTCACTATGTTTACTTGATACCCGCTTGGAGCGCAACTCTCCTTCAATGGCCTCGGCCAGACCCTGCACATGGCGGGTCGAGCGGCCGCTCATAATGACAAAATAATCGGTAAACGAAGACAGGCCACGCACATCAAGGACCAGCAGGTCTTCCGCCTTGGTATTGTCGGCAACCCGGGCACAGACGGCGGCAAGTTCACGACCGCTTTTTTCACTGTATTCTTTTTTCAGTTTTCTCATGGAATTATTTTTTCTGTTGACCTGAAGTAGATTTCTTCCTTGCGCCTCTTCGTTTCCTCGGCGGAAATTCAAAACCCAGCTTGCCTTTCCCGTCAAGAAGGAGATAGGCGTCAAAGGGACGTTTCTTTTTAGAAATAAAGCCGGTAATGAGATCAGTTTTCCCACGGGCGAGCAGCTGCTCAATATGATCGGGATCAATACGGCGGCCAAGAATCATCTTGGAAATACGCAACCCTTTATCCCTGTCACCGGCAAGCGCCGATTCCGACATGAAAGCGGCCGGAGTTTCAAAAACATTGGTCTGGTCAACAGGGGAACGACCGAGTGGTTGCTGCTGTTTTATCTCCGCCAGGTCAAGTTGATCCGTGGAATCGGCAAAGAGAAATTCCACCTTGGAGTTGTTCAGCCGAACCGAGGCTGAAAACGGTTTGCCCTTTTTAGAACGAAAATCGGCAAACGGGCCGATTGTCTCCCCGTTAATAAGGGCAATGACGTCCTCTGTATCCATGATGCGACCGCCAAGGACCTTGCGGATAAGTATTTTTTTATCCTCCGACTCATAGGCAGTGGCTGTTTCATAAAAACGGATTCCGTTTATCGGAGAAAAGGGGGCTTCTTTGGGTTTTGTCTCATCACCATTTTTTACCTTTTCAACAATGGAGCGGGTCATCTCTCTGATTTCAGCCATAAACTGATCCCTGGTCATGGCGCCTTTCATGATCTGGTTCAGCTTGTACTCCCATTCACCGGTCAACTCCGGCGAGGCTAACACGTCGATATGTTTGTCGGTGAGCAGGGACAACAGCTCAAAGGCCTTGCCGGTGGGTACCAGTTCCCGCTGCTCACGACTGACATATTTTTCATTGATCAATTTTTCTATGATAGCGGCCCTGGTCGCGGGCGTGCCCAGACCGCGCTCTTTCATGGCTTCGGCCAGTTCCTCATCATCAATCAGCTTGCCGGAATGCTCCATGGCCGAGAGCAGGGTGGCCTCTGAAAACCTTGGTGGCGGCTTGGTCTGATGTTTCTGCAGGTCGATGTCCTCGCACAGCACCGGCTTGCCTGCCGGCAAAGGTTGCAGATTACCCTCACCGCTGCCGGCCTGTACGCCGTAAATGGCCTTCCAGCCAGGTTCAACGAGAATCTTCCCTTCGGTGAGAAAGGTCTCCTCCTCAACAACGGATATCCGCCTGGTTTTATGAAAAACAGCCGGTGGGAAAAAAACAGCTAAAAAGCGCTGAACGATCATCTGATAGATTTTCTGCTCCGGCTCGGAGAGACTTTTCGGCAGTTCCGAGGTGGGAATAATAGCAAAATGATCGCTGATCTTTTTATTATTAAAAATGCGTCTGCTCTTTTTTAAATATTTCTTTTGCAAAGCCTCTGCGGCAAAGCGGCCAAACTGCCATTCCTGCTGCCGGGTAACAACTTTTTTCACCGATGGTAGATAATCTTCGGGCAGGCAGCGGCTGTCGGTTCGCGGGTAAGTAATCAATTTATGCCGTTCATACAGGGCCTGGGCCAGGCCAAGGGTATTTTTGGCGGAAAAGCCGAAACGGCTGTTGGCCTCCCGCTGCAGCAGGGTAAGGTCATACAGCGGCGGTGAACTCTGGGTCGTTTTTTTGCCGGCTTCCGTTACAACGGCTTCCTTGCCCGTACA
>JALSNT010000125.1 GCA_026986885.1 Desulfobulbaceae bacterium | reverse complement strand
GCACGTATGGATGCGGCTAAACAGCTCAGTCGTATCGAAAATGAGATGAAAATAGCCGCCGATCGTAAGGGCAAGAACATCCTTGCCCTGGCTATTGCCCGCTACGCAGGAGACTATGTCGCCGACAAAACCGTATCCATGGTGCCCCTGCCCAATGATGAAATGAAGGGTCGTATTATCGGGCGTGAGGGAAGAAATATTCGTGCTATAGAGGCGGCAACCGGTATTGATGTCATAATTGACGATACTCCCGAGGCCGTTATCCTCTCCG
This sequence comes from Desulfobulbaceae bacterium, assembly GCA_026986885.1. Next base: position 4,024 of record JALSNT010000125.1, on the reverse strand, counting down.
GATTTAATCCCGTGCGTCGAGAGGTGGCGCGTCTTGCGCTTATCCAGCTTGTTTCCGACGGCCGCATTCATCCGGCACGGGTGGAAGAGGTTGTCGCCAAGGTAACTGAAGAACTGGAAGTGGAAATCCGCGAGGCCGGAGAGCAGGCAACTTTCGATGTCGGCGCCCACGGTATGCATGTTGATCTCATCGCCCTGATCGGGCGTCTCAAGTACAGAACAAGTTATGGCCAGAATATCCTCCAGCATTCGCTTGAAGTTGCCTTTCTCTGCGGGGTTATGGCGGCAGAACTCGGCCTGGATGTAAAAAAGGCCAAGCGGGCCGGTTTACTTCATGACATCGGCAAAGCGGTGGATCATGAGGTCGAGGGATCGCACGCCATTATCGGCCGTGATCTGGCTAAAAAATACGGCGAGGCCGATGATATCGTCTATGCCATCGGTGCCCATCACGAGGATCAGCCGCCTAAGAGTGTCCTTGATATCCTTGTCCAGTCGGCGGACGCGCTTTCAGGCGCCAGGCCGGGGGCGCGCAAGGAAATGCTGCAAAGTTATGTCAAACGTCTGGAAGACCTGGAAAATATCGCCAACAGTTTTAACGGCGTGGAAAAATCATACGCTATCCAGGCCGGTCGGGATTTACGGATAATCGTAGATTCGCAGAAGGTCCATGATAAGGAGGCCACCCTGCTCAGTCGTGATATTGCCAAGGCTGTTGAGGAACAGCTTACCTATCCGGGACAGATTCGTATAACCGTTATTCGGGAAACCCGGGCCGTTGAATTTGCCAGGTAGAGAGGATTGTTTGTCGTTATGAAGCAAAAGATATTTGCCCCTAACTTGCCGAATTCAGGTTGTCTTTATGGGGTAGCTTTTTTGGTTATGTGCAGGAGAAATGGATGAAGAGTGTGGAGGAGCAGGCGGCCCTGATTGAACGGGGAACTGTTGATTTGATTTCCCGAGGGGAACTGATAAAAAAACTGACTCGCTCGCAGGAGACGGGTAATCCGTTGATTATAAAGGCCGGTTTTGACCCGACGGCGCCGGATTTGCACCTGGGGCATACGGTATTGCTGCAAAAATTGCGGCATTTCCAACAGCTTGGTCATCAGATTGTTTTTTTGATCGGAGATTTTACCGGTTTGATTGGCGACCCCACCGGCAAATCAGACACCAGACCGCCGTTGACCCGTGAGGATGTGGAGCGAAATGCCGAGACCTATAAGGAACAGGTTTTCAAAATTCTTGATCCACAAAAAACCAGGGTGGCCTTTAACTCTACCTGGCTTGGTGAACTGAGTTCCTATGAAATGATCAGGCTGGCCTCCCGGCTGACGGTTGCCCGGATGCTTGAACGCGATGACTTTAAAAAGCGGTTTGAATCAAACCGACCCATCTCCATCCACGAATTTCTCTATCCTTTGATTCAGGGCTATGATTCGGTGGCCTTGCAGGCCGATGTGGAGATCGGCGGCACCGACCAGCTGTTTAATTTGCTCATGGGCCGGGACTTGCAGAAAGGCCGTGACCAGGAACCCCAGGTCGTGTTGACCATGCCCCTGCTCGAAGGGTTGGACGGGGTCAATAAAATGAGTAAATCGCTGGGCAATTATATCGGTATTTCAGAATCGGCCGATGATATCTTTGGTAAAGTCCTGTCGATCAGCGATGATTTGATGTTTCGTTACTATGAACTGCTCAGCGACCTTTCCATGGAGGAAATAGGACGGCTTAAGGAGGATATGGAAGCGGGCAAAATACATCCGAAAGCGGTGAAGGTTCGCCTGGCAAAAGAACTGGTGGCCCGCTTTCATGATGCCGATGCAGCCGATGCAGCGGAACACAATTTCGAGCAGGTATTTAAAAAACATGCGTTGCCTGACGAAATTCCGGAAAAAGCAATCGACCCCGGCGGGGAAACCGTCGTCTGGCTGCCTAAATTACTGGTTTGGGCCGATTTGGTAAAATCAACCTCGGACGGTAGACGCATGATCAGGCAGAACGCAGTTTCGGTGGCCGGCGAGAAGGTAACCGACGTGAACACTGATATTGCCGCCGACGGCTCGGTTTTGCTGCAGGTCGGCAAACGACGTTTCTGCCGGGTTATTTTTCAGCCCCAGTCGACTGAATGATTAGTAACCGTTCACCAAGATGCTGTTTCGCCCGCATTACCGGCATAATGTAAACGTTTACAATGATTACAGCTTGTGGCAGCGCTGAACTTCAGCACCCGGCTGAACAGCTATATCAAACCTGAACTACTCAAATTCAGGACAAAATTACAAAAAAAGACGATTGCCCGATCAATTGGGGCAACCGTCTTTTTTATTTTTTTACGTTTCGGCCGCCGGCAACTGTCAACTTGCCGAAAACAGATAGAAAATTTATTGAATGACCTGTATTTTTTCCTGTTCGCTGCAGGTGGAACAAATGCCGGTAAATTCAACACGGTGGCCGAGAATTTGATACGAGGAGTGTTCGGCCGCAGCATCAACAAGAGAGTCGATAACTGGAATATCAACATCATCGACCCGGCCGCAGCAGGAACAGCGGATATGGTAATGGGCCTCGGTGGTTGCATCAAATCGTTTTTGGGTGCCGCCGACTTCAAGTTTTGCAATCATCCCGTTTTCAGCCATCAGTTCAAGGTTACGGTAGACGGTACCCAGACCGATTCTCGGCAGTCGCTTTCTCACCATATCGTATACTTCGCCGGCGGTCGGATGTGTTTTTACCTTGGCCAGTTCCTCAAGAATTATTTGTCGCTGGGTGGTCAGGCGGATCATCGGGGTCGGTGCATTCATCATCAGCTCTTCTATTTGGGTTGTGGTTCAAGGGAAAATATGTATTGAAGAATAATTCTCAAAGGGATTAACCATTGTTTTTTCAAGTTGTCAAGCAAAATGAATGGTGGTTCATTTCTGTTTATCAGGTGTATCAACGATGTTGAAGATAAAAGATAAAGAACTGGCAAGCCCGCTTTTACTTGCCCCCATGGCAGGACTTACCCATTCGGCCCTGCGGACCCTTTTGCTTGATTTCGGCGGGGTAGGGTTACTGTCCACCGAGATGTTGTCGGCCGGGAAGTTGCCGGGGGAAAATCCGCTTGTTTCGCCCTTCTTATTGCGGACGGCCGGGGAAGCACCCCTGTCCTATCAGTTGTTGATCACTGATGGCGTGGACATTGAGGCGGCTTTAACGGCATTGCATCGGTTGTCCCCTGATATTATTGATCTTAATCTTGGTTGCCCTGCTCCCCGGGTGCGCAGGGCAGGGGGCGGCAGCGCCTTGACGGCGGATTGCGGGCGGGCGCGGGCAATTGTCGGCAGGGTCCGCAGGTTGACCGATCTTCCCCTTACTGCAAAAATTCGTCTGGGAGAATCTCTTGATGAGCATCAACTGCATGATTTCTGCCTGATGCTGCAGGAATCCGGTATTGACCTGTTGACGGTGCATGCCCGTCTGCGCGGAGAATCTTTTTGCCGGAAACCCAGGTGGCAATGGGTCGGCAGGGTAAAAGAGTGGCTGGATATCCCGGTGGTGGCCAACGGCGGTATTTTTTCCGTTGAAGATGCCGAACGTTGTCTTGAGATGAGCGGTGCCGACGGCTTGATGATCGGTCGGGCGGCACCACAGAAGCCGTGGATTTTTGCTGAGATTGCCCGAGAGGTTTATGGTCTGCCCGTGGAAGAACGTGGGATTAACCTGCCTGCGGTTTACGGGCAATTTGTTTCGGCATTAACTCGTTTTCGACCTGAGCGGCGTCTTGGTCGGTTGAAAGAGTTTACCCATTATTTTGCTCTCAATTATGCCTTTGGCCATCATTTTGCCATGGCAGTACAAAAAAGCGGCACGATGGCTGAAGCCTGGAAGCGGGCAGAGGAGTTTTTCTTACGTTCGGATCCTGTAAATTTCAATAAGGCCGACTTACTGGAAGTGAAAAAAGCGTGTCGGTGATACGGGGCTTAACGAAGGGGCGGGTTAAAGTAGCCAAAGTGCAGCCCGGGAAATTTTTCGCGCAGTTT
>JALSNT010000124.1 GCA_026986885.1 Desulfobulbaceae bacterium | reverse complement strand
CGATCAGGCCACCTCACATAGCGGGCTATAGACTCGTCGGCCTGCTTGAACGAATATGGGGCACTGGTAAACGTTTACATTATGCAGGTAATGCGGGCGAAACAGCATCTGGGTGAACGGTTACAAACGCTTAATCAGGTGAAAATTAACTGCTGAAAGGCAAAGCCGCCGGAGAGGTTCTTTATGGATCAGACAAACTTGAAAATAGCCCTTGCCGGGCTGTTCAAATGGAGATGTCTATGAAAGTAAATATTGCCCGGTATTATAAACAGGAACGGCTGGATATGGACTGCGAGATCATTACGCCCATGTTTCTTGGCAATGCAAGCCAGGAGGCAGAGCTGAGAGCGGCGCCGTTTAAAGCATTGCTGCGCTACTGGTGGCGAATTGCCGAAGGGGGGCGGTATGATACACCTGCTGAGCTGCTGGCAGCGGAAAATGAGATTTTCGGCAGTGCTGATGCGGACAGCGGTGGCAGGAGCCTGGTAACTGTTGAGGTGGAGCCATTATCGGAAATGGTGGCAAAGAAAGACGCTTTCACCAGTCCCGGCAAGATTGACCACCCTGAATGTGAAAGAACGCGCAGGAAAACTGATCCTTTGAATTATCTTGCCGGAATGGGGTTGATTCACTACAGAAATGGCATTTTGCATAGCTATTTTCCGGCAGGCGCTATGTTTCGCTGCTCAATAACCGGAAGCAGAAAGGTTGTTCCTCAACTTAAACAAACCCTTGGCCTTATGAGCCGGTTTGCAACCATCGGCAGTCGAAGCCGCAACGGCTGGGGTTCTTTTTCAGTCAAACAAAATTATGATCTCACCTGTCCGGAGAAAGAGTGGAAAAAAGCTTTTGACCTGGATTACCCACATTGTCTTGGAAAAGATAATGAAGGAAGCTTGTTTTGGCGAACGCAAACAACTCAAAATTCCTGGGAACAGTGCATGAAAGAATTAGCTGATGTGTATGTGTCTATCCGGGCAGGTAATCCGGAAAAAGGGATTGAAAGAATGGAAGTTAATGCCGGGATAAGGCCGGATCGACATCTTTTAGGGTATCCTGTCACAAATCATTCCGTTGCTCGATGGGGCCAGAGCGGCCGCCACGGTTCAGCCCTCAGGCTCCTGGTCAGAAAAGAAGCAGAGCAATACCGAGGCTGCATTCTCCACCTGCCGCATCTGTACAGCACAGCAATGTGGCCGGAAGAAGAAAAAGACCGGCAAATTCAGATCTGGCAGTCGGTACACCGGAAACTCGATACCCTCTGCCAACGGGTTTCCTTTGAGGAGGCGCAATAATGAGCACACAATTCAACCGGGATATTGACTACTGGAACCACAAGGTCAAGGCGTTTCTCCACGATCCTCCGGATAAAGCCATCCATATTCCTGGACACGAAGCACGGGCAAACAGACTGCTTGATGCCCTGGGAATTCAGGCATCCCTTGATCCGGCCGAATATAAGGCCGCTGATATTATTGCCTCGGGTATGGATCGGGCGGTGCTGCCTGGTTACTCACCCGATGCGCAGAAAAACGGGGCCATTGATTTCTGCCGACATCCGGCAGTGACCCACCCAACAGGCGCTGATGGACAGCTTTCCCTTTCCCTCCCAATATCAAACCGGAAAGAGCTGTTACACCAGGTGGAAACTGAAATGTGCGCATTACTTAAAAAAGACGTGGGCCAGTTCACCGATGGCAGAGGACTGTCCGAACAATCCCTCTACAAGGGCAGCGAAGCATCTTTTGCGCCGGCCCGTTTCCATTACCTGTTTTTTCTCCTGCGCCGGCGGTTAGCCGAAAAAAACATCGGCGGTCTGGGCGGTCTCTGGCACCGGATGCCGGCAGATACCAGGATACCGGATCATTCCATCTGGCAGCACAGCGGCCTGGTCTCGGCCCTGGCTTCCTGTTTCAGGCTCTCCGATAAAAATCAGGCCGGGCTGATGGTTTTTAACATTGCCCCAATACAGGACTTTATCGGCCGGGCCCGCAAGCTGCGCGATTACTGGGCCGGTTCCATCATCCTGTCCTGGCTTGCGTTTGAAGGAATCAAGGCGGTAATTTTTGAATTAGGCGCGGATCATATCCTCTATCCCAGTCTGCATGGTCAGCCCTTGATTGATGATCTGCTTTGCGCCTGGCAGATGGACGGGTTAGCAGATAAACAGAGCAACAGCCATGGTGTGGCTTCCTTTCCCAATAAATTCGTCTGCTTGGTCCCCGTGGGCATGGAAAATGAGATTGCCGAACGAATCCAACAGGCTATCCAGGATAAATGGCTTGCCCTGGGGCAGGCTACCCTTGCCCGGGTGGAAAAACTTGTCGGCCCTGACGAATACATTACCCGCCAGTTTACACGGCAGATGGGAACGTATTGGGAATATTCATGGGCGGCAACGCCTCTGCTCGTAAAACAGAATAAAACAGCGATTGCCGAACTGCTGCCTGAAGAAGGGATTACAACACTCTTTGCTTTTGTTGAAGACACCGACAAACTGCTGGCAGAGAAAAACATCAACAGCGGCAGCGGCCAGGGACCATTATACGGCGCAAGTCACCGATTGGCTCAAACGATGCTGGCCGCCGGGAAATCGTACCGTACTGAGCAGCGGGAGAAAGAACCGGGTATCAAATGCGATATGTTCGGGGAGTTTGAGGCCCTTCGTTTCGCATTCAAGGACGGTGACGATCACAATCCTCCCCCGACACAAGACCCCTTCTGGCAGACTTTAAAGGAAGAATGGAACCCGAAATCCGATTTCGGCAGATCGGAAAGGCTCTGCGCAATCGGTTTGGTCAAACGGCTGGCTTACCAGGTGTGCCGGTCCATGGATGATCATCCTCTGAAGAAGATGTTCAAAAATGCGGGAAATTTTCCTTCCACCACGGAAATGGCCCTGCACGACTGGCACCGGCAGCTTGAAAGACACGCACGGGAAGATAGTAAGCTGGCTGCGGAGCTGGCGGAGTTTTCCGGAAATTCCGCTGCCCAGCTCGCCCAATGGTTCCATGCAATTAACGAACCGGAGCAGGTGCAACGGGGAGGATATGAGATCACGGATATCGATGAGCGGCAGAAACAGAGCGCCGGGAAAATTTTCCTCAAGCACCACAAGGTGAAGGATGTGCATAAATATTACGCCCTGTTGATGATGGATGGAGACAGGATGGGCAGCCTGGTGAATGGGGAGACCTTGGGCGCCCGGTGGAAGAGCGTATTGCATCCGGAACTTGCCGCCAGGATGGCCGGAAGATTTGAGGAAAAATACAAAAAATTCTGGCAGAAACATTTTGGGGAGACCAGGCAGATTTCCCCTGCCGTGCATGCCGCTGTTTCGGAGGCGCTGGGTGATTTTTCCCTGCTGTCGGCGCCGGAAATTATCGAAAAGAAATACAAAGGCCGCCTGATCTATGCCGGTGGCGATGATGTCTGCGCCATCATGCCGGTTTCCACCGTGTTAGCTGCCGCCCGGGAGATTGCCGAAAGCTATGGTCGGGGCTTTGTTTTTATGGATGAAAAGGGCCGGATCACTTTTCCTGACGGCTCCTGGAGTCCGCAGCCCGGTAAACTGGCCATGTATCTGGGCAAAGGGGAAAATATCTCCATTTCCGCCGGTATCATGATCGCCCATCATAAAAAACCGCTTGTCCGGGTGATTGACCGGGCGCATCAGCTCCTTGACAAGGCAAAAAAAGAAGGGGGACGCAACAGCTTTTGCCTGGAGCTGGATAAACGATCCGGCGGCGGCCGTCTCTTCATGGCCGGCTGGAACGATCTCATCGGCCGGGAAACCATCCTGGATCATTTTATGAAAACGGCTGAAGCATTGCAGCAGAGTGAGAAAGCAGCCATGTCTGCTTCCCTTGCCTATCGACTGGCAATGTTTGAAGACGGTATCATCCCATTACTTGACAGGGAAGAATTACTACAGCGATTTGTCTGCAAACAGTTAGACAGATCCGGCCTGGCCAATGAGCTGACAAAAGAGGAAAGGGAAAACAGGCTCAGGGAAACGGCTGCTCATGTGGCTGCCCTTCTCGCACATCAAAACAAAAATGAAGAAGGTCATGTTCTGCGGGCGGAAGCCCTGGTCATTGCCAACTTCATGGGACACTGCCTGGCGGAAAGGGAGGCTGCTCAATGAGACCGGGCAGCTTTATCAAGAATTCCGGCAGCCCACTGGTTGATGCTTTTTCCGCTGACCTCGGCTGCACAGGCAACCGCGGCGTGAATTTCCGCCGGGATTCGCAACATAAGGTTGCCGGAATAGGGTTTGTTCGGTTTTTGCCCCAACTCGGCACAGGCTGTCA
>JALSNT010000123.1 GCA_026986885.1 Desulfobulbaceae bacterium | reverse complement strand
CGTGCCAAACGATACCAAAACATATTCTATTGATTTAACGTATATTTTCTAAAAATAGAACAACACTGCCCCGGCAGGAGACTCCCTGCTTGACATTTTGCGTATACACGGTATACATTAAATGTACATGAAGATCACTTTTAGCAAACAGGAACGCAGGTTTCTGCAGCAGGTTGGAAAATCCATTTACACCAACCCCTTTACCCATGGGCGCCATCTTTCCGATTGCCGCCTGACCGGGCTGTCGGAAGATACCGATCCGGCAACCGTTCTCCAGGCAACTATGGCCAAGGTCACCACCAGGGTTGAGACTTTAGCTGCTGAAAACAAAGCCGGTCTCAATTCATGCCTGCCCGAGGACAGAAAAAGCCTTGCCAATCTGTTTCTCTTTTATCTCTTTCACAAGTACCTGCCGCATCTTGACCACCATATCCGGCTCCAGAATGAAACCATTGAATCTCTGCCTCTGGAATGTGGCCAACAACTTGCAACAGAGCTGAAACGATTTGGTTTTTCAGCAAAACAAGCAGATTTCTACATCGGTCTCTTTTTTCAGATGCGGCGGGCTTTTTTCTTTATCAAGACCAGCCTGATCGGCAACAGCCCGTGCATGGAAAAGATGCGGGCCCATCTCTGGAATACCCTGTTCACCCATGATATCGGTCAATACGCAGAAAACCTGGTGGACAAACTTGAAGATTTCTCAACCCTGCTCATCGGTGAAACCGGAACCGGCAAAGGATTGGCAGCGGCAGCCATCGGCCGTTCCGGTTACATCCCCTACAACAGAACAACCCATCGTTTTACCACCAGTTTTACCAGGGCCTTTCTGGCCATCAATCTCTGTCAATATCCGGAACAGCTCATTGAATCGGAACTGTTCGGCCATGCCAGGGGAGCATTCACCGGCGCAGTCAGTGATCACCAGGGCCTGTTTTCCCGGTCAAGCAGATACGGGGCTGTTTTTTTAGATGAAATAGGTGAGGTCAGCATCCAGACCCAGATAAAACTGCTGCGGATTTTACAGGAACGGGTCTTCGCCCCGGTGGGAAGTCATACCAGCCATCGTTTCAAGGGGCGTCTCATTGGAGCCACCAACCAGGACCCGGCTACCCTTATCGAACAGGGAAAATTCCGGGAAGATTTTTATTTCCGATTATGCACCGACACCATAACCATGCCGTCACTCAGGAAAAGAATCGATCAATATCCAGAAGAACTGGAACTACTGGCGTCGCATCTGGTCAATAAAATAGTGGGAGATGGAGCAAAAACGCTGCAAGAAAGAGTTGTTGACGTTTTACGCCAGCCGCAGCACAGGGATTACCACTGGCCGGGAAATGTGCGGGAACTGGAACAGGCGGTCCGCCGCATTCTGCTGCATGGAACCTGCCGGTTAGCAGGGAAAAAGGGGGAGCCTGAACAAACAAAAAATTCCATATTTGTCAGGCAGCCGACCATGGCTGAACTGGGCAGCCTCTACTGCGGGTTTCTATACCGGCAATACAACAACTACCAGCAGGTGGCACGCATTACCGGTCTTGACCGGCGCACGGTAAAGAAATTCATAGAACAGGGGGAAACAGCAGGCAAAGTCTGATAACAGGACGGGATGTCACCTGCGCCGGCATTTCCGGCCGGCGCAGGTGACAAAAGCTGAAAATAAAAAAAGATAAACAGCTACAAAAAAATTATTGAGCAGCGCCCGTTACTGCGTCTTTTGCCTTGTCGGCGGCCTCCGATGTAGCGCTCAAAGCGCCGGTTGCCTTTTCAGCGGCCGCGTTAACCGCCTTGTCTGCCTGCTCTTTGGCCATGCCGATGGCTTTTTCCTTGGCGTTGTCCACGACCTCTGCTGCCGCATCTTTGGCCGCACCGGCCACACCTTTTACCGCCTCGGTCGTGGCGGCCGCCTGCCCGGTTGCGCTTTGGGTGACACCTTCAACGGCCTTGGCCGCCGATGCTCCCACCTCGGCAGCAGATGCGGAAAGAGCAAGCCCACAGGTCAGGGCTGCAGCAGCAGTAAAAGCGATGATTGTCTGAGTATTGATTTTCATTTTAGTCTCCATATAAAATTATACTTAGGGCCATGAACCAGTCATGCGCCATCATATCGGAGACCAAACATAATCAGACACCCATCTTTTTCCAACTAAAGAAACAGTAAGAAAATACGCAAGTTAGCTTATAAGAAACTTACAGGCTCCACACTCATTCATCTACAAAACAACTTGAGACATCTATGCCGTCCCCCTAAATTTTACCGGAAGCCTGAACACCGACTATGGAAATAGGCTCAAGGCTTGGTTCTGAAGAGAGATCCGGATGACCGGCACAATTTATGGTAACCAGGTCTTCCGGCGTTGCCCCCATCCTGATGGCCATATTCATGGTGTCAATCTCTTTGACCGGGGCCTCAGCCATGCTGACGATCTGACTGCCGATTACTTTACGGGTCGCGGTATCAAAGATGACCTTGAGCGTCCATGGTTTCATGTCCTTGATCATACCATGTTTACTGCGGGAATCTACTGTGAAGGCAGCTGTATTTATGTTCAGCCTGGAGGCAGTCTCTTCACTCAATCCCACCGAGGCCGCACAGAGATCAAAAAGCTTGACACAGGATCCATACAACACCCCTGGAAACGGGATGGCCGCCCCGGCCAGTCTTTTTGCCGCCAGTCGTCCCTGGCAAACTGCCGTACCCCGTAACTGACCGGACATTTTCCTGCCGGTAACCAGACAGGTATTTTCAACATTATCACCGGCTGCAAATATATCAGGATTCGAAGTTTCCATATATTCGTTGACTTTAATGCCAAAGTCTCCCAGTTCCAGGCCGGCCTGCCTTGCAAGATCAAAATTGGTTTTCGCTCCTACGGAAACAAGAACCATATCCGCGTTAACCGTTTCCCCTGAATTCAGCTCTATTCCGGTGACGATACCATTTTCACCCAAAATTTTTTCCACCTTTGTCCCAAGACGCAGCAAGATGCCCTGTTCTGCGAGATAGGAGGTCACCCCGGCAGCCATATCCTCATCCAGCATTGCCGCAACTGGACGTTGCAAGAACTCGACAACATTGACTTCTATTTCCGGATGGGTTGTTTTTAATAATGTGCCTACCTCCAGACCTATAAATCCTGCCCCGATAACTGCCATTTTTTTCACATCATTCTCTTTAATATACCGAATCATGGATTCAGCATCAGGCAGGCTTCTCAGGGTAAAAACACCCTTGAGTTCCTTGCCTTCAAGAGGAGGAAGGACAGGTTCCGCGCCGTTGGCAAGAAGAAGTTTGTCATAGGAAACCGTATCACCACTCGCAAGCGTTACGATTTTGGTTGTGCTGTCCACGCCGATCGCCCGATCTATAATGACCTTAACACCCGCATTTTCAAGCATCTTATCCGGAACAACGATGGATTCTCCGGTGGCCAGACCGGCCACTACATGAGGAAGAGCTCACCTGACAATGAAACTTGGTTCAGCCCTGATAACCGTCACCTCCAGTTCCGGATTGATTTTCCGTGACAAAATTGCCGCCGGCCCACCAGCGCCACCACAACCGATCACAACTAATCTTTCATTAGCACCCATTGCAAGACCCTCCAAAGTTGATTAATTGGCAACAAGATGAAATAATCCATGATGCATTTGTAAAAAACTCAATATGCACTCAAAGACGGTTAACCATAAAACACAAATTATACAATAAGTAATATATGATGATCTCGTAAAAAGTAAAAATCATGTTATTAGATGGCTAAGTAAACACACAGATATACAGGTGGGCTCAGACTCCGAGGACTAATGTTCTGCGGCGGCTCTTGATTAGACAGCTAATATGTTGAAAATCGCCGTAGAACACACAACGCTGCAGGTCGAAGTTTTTACGACGCCATCATATATCAGGATGAGTCATAACTATCTCTGAATAATATTTTGAATCATCTCAACATGCACTACGCAGTAAATCTAAATTTTACCTGAACGCCGTCATAAAATACCTGAAAAAAAGACTTTATCCAAGTCATACTACATCACACTTATAAAAACAGCTATGCGCGACAGAGGGTCAGGGCTTCGGCGGCAATGCGCATATGTTCCTTTTCCGCCTGGGCAATAGCCAGAAAAGATTCTTCCATGGAAGCCCCGGCAAAATAATCGGCCATATTCCTGTACAGGTCATAAGCCGCATACTCGATTGAGATTGCCATTTCAACAATGTCGAGACAGGAATTTTCCGTGACGGTATCAAGCATCTGCCGCATGGCCTGCAGGCTGTCCCCTCCTTCCAGCAGTTCACCGGGCAGGGAATCATACAGTTCTTCA
>JALSNT010000122.1 GCA_026986885.1 Desulfobulbaceae bacterium | reverse complement strand
TCGTGATCGGTAAGGGCAAGGCAGGTCAGTTGTAACATGGCGGCCATGTGGACAAGTTCCTCCGGTGTGGCCGTGCCGTCGGAAAAAATGGAGTGGGTATGCAGGTCTACGCACATGATTGCTGTCCGGTGTTAATGCCTTGTGGCCTCACGGTCTGGAAAACGGAAATTGAATCTATGACAATAACCATGGCAGAAGAAATGCGCAACGGTCAATATTTGCGTGTCGGTCTATTCCGGGTTGCAGGGCTGCAGGAGAATCATTATTGTTTTGTGAACATTCGGTCTTTTGATTAGTCAATCTGTAAGTTTCCCAGATATCGTTTTATCGTTTGAAAATATAAGGAATTAGCCGGGGAGTACCAGCATGACAGCAAAAAAAAATATTCTTGCCGAACATCGCATTAATGAAAAACCATATTATCTGCAGACGGACCAGGAAGTTACCATAGCCGAGGCCGCCTACCATCAGGGGCTGCCGATCCTGCTTAAGGGGCCGACCGGTTGTGGAAAAACACGTTTTATGCAATACCTTGCCTGGCGGCTGGATCGGCCGTTGATAACTGTTTCCTGCCATGATGATCTTTCCACCTCCGATCTGGTGGGGCGCTATCTCATTCGCGCCGGTGAGGCGGTGTGGATGGACGGACCGCTTACCCTGGCCGTTCGCGCCGGGGCTATCTGCTATCTGGATGAGGTCGTCGAGGCCCGCAAGGATACAACGGTTGTCATTCATCCCCTGGCAGATGATCGCCGGGAGCTGCCCATTGAGAAACTGGGAGAATTATTGGCTGCGCCTCCCGAGTTCATGTTAGCGGTTTCCTATAATCCCGGATACCAGTCTGTGTTAAAGGATCTCAAACCATCAACCCGGCAGCGTTTTGTCTCGCTTGCCTTTGACTATCCCGATCCTGACCATGAAGCGGAGATTGTCTGCCGGGAGGGCGGCATAGAGCCGGATCTTGCCCGTCTGCTGGTAAGGTTTGCGGAAATGACCAGGAGTCTGCGTGATTCCGGCCTTGCCGAGGGGGCGAGTACCAGGCTGCTTATTCAGGTGGGTAAACTGGTCGGGCAGGGGATTGATATTCGCAGCGCCTGTCGCGCCGCCGTTACCCAGTCTCTGACCGATGACCCGGAACTGCTGGCCGCCATTGACGAGATGGCCGGTTCGCTCTTTGGATGATTATTTTCGGCGCATGTGTTTCCCCGGCCTGACGTCGTTGGATTGGTTGGTTTTTATTTTTTACGGATTTTTTCATAGATGAATATTGAGCAGTTAACAAATCGTTTTTTTGAACTTGTTGCGCCTGATCAGCCCAACAGCTGGGAGGTGGAGGATGCCGTCCTGCCGCTGGTAGACAGTGAAAAAGTTGAGGCTGTCCTGTCCCAGGTCCCTGTAATATGGCCGATTTCCAATTCGCTCTGTTATAATTATTTAGCTCAGGTGACAGGGGCGCTTAGCTGTATATCGGAATCGGAACTGCCCGCCTGGGTGAATGCCACCCTTGATCATTATGAAAGCGGGGGATTGCGTGCTGCCCAGCGGTTCATGATCGACGTGGAACGTAATTTCGTCTGTCATATGCGCGGAGAAAGCGGAGCCCGCCTGCAGGATATTCACGGCTGGCTGTTGCCCTATGTGCAGGGTCTGTCCGGCGGAGGTCTTGAGCTTGCACCGGCACGGGCACCATATACCGATACCGGAACCGTTTATCTGCCGCAGGAGTTGAAAGTTTTTTCCCGGGAAGAGGATAACATTCTCCTCTATAAGCTTATTGCCGCCTACCAGTGGGCCTTTTGCCGTATCGGCACTTTTTTTCCCTCCTTTACGGGGAAATTCGGGAACGATGCAGAATGCAGTCTGCAGAATTTTTTGCGTTCTTTTCCCGATTCCGCCCTGGCCGGCCGCCTGTATCATACTCTGGAAACCCTGCGGGCCGGTTTTTTTCTTGCAAGGGAATTACCGGGGCTCGTGCGGATGAGCCGTGATATCCGTCGACGACTGTGGGACGCTGTTCACGGTGCGAAGAGGCGGCAGATGTTTGTCCTTGGTCAGCTTGATCAGGCATGTTGTCTGTTTGATGCCGTACCGGCAGTGGAACTGCAGCAACCGGTGACCAACTTCGTTAACCGGCTTTCCGCGCACCATGCCGGTGCCGGGGATAGTCTTGAACTCTGTCAGCTGCTCTATGAGAGGGTTGCCCATGAGGGGGAAGAACCTGCGGAACCGCTTGTTTTTCAGGGTGAACTACACCTGTCCGCCGTGCAGGCGGCACGGGAACAGCAGCAAAAGATCATTGGCGAGCAGTTTCTTGAGGCATTGTCCGTGCATCTCCTGCATTTGCCCGAGGCCAGGCCGCTGCTTGAAGAGCAGATGGAAAAAGGGGAGGGCGGCGGCCGGGCCGATGGCGACCGGGCTATTATTCTTGAGCATCAGGCGGAACCGGGTAAAGAAAATGCAGCCCGGACCCTGTATCTGAAAATTGACAATGAGGCAACGGAACTGCCGGAGGAATTACGGCGACTGGTTTCCGATCTCCATGATTTGGGCGTTAATCCGGAACGATATATAACCAGTGCCGTGGGCAGAGCCGGACAGGCCATGGCCCGGGGCGAGGGTGGAGAGTCGACATCCGAAGAACAGGTTGTCGTCAGTACGCAGAGTTATGATGAATGGGACTTTCGAAGAAAAGGGTTTCGAAAAAACTGGTGTATACTTACAGAGCGTGAAATTGTACCGTTACGCACCAATTTCGTCTCCGCAACCCTTGCTAAATATCATGGCCGGATAGTCCGCCTGCGACATCAGTTTGAAATGATGCGTACCCAGGAAAGATTTCTGCGCCGACAGCGCGACGGCGACGATGTTGATTTTGATGCCCTGGTCGAATCGCTGGCCGATACCAGGGCCGGTCTACCGCCGTCGGACAGGCTGTTTATTCGTCTCAGGCGGGATGAACGGGATATCGCAGTTCTTTTTTTGCTTGATATGTCCAATTCAACGGAAGGCTGGATCGGCACTGCCATTAAAGAGTCCCTGGTCTTGCTCTGTGAAGCCATGGAGACCCTGGGAGATCGCTATGGTATTTACGGCTTTTCCGGCATGCGTCGTCTGCGTTGTGAGACCTTTCACATTAAACATATTGATGAATCGTATACCGACGAAGTCAGGCAGCGAATAGGTTCCATTACTCCCCGTGAATATACCCGGATGGCTCCGGCAATCCGGCACATGACCTCTTTGTTTAAGACCGTGGACGCCCGGGTCCGGCTGTTGATTACTCTGTCGGACGGCAAGCCCGAGGATTATGACGATTACAAGGGGGAATACGCCATTGAGGATACGCGCCATGCCCTGCTTGAGGCCAGATCGGCCGGGATTCATCCCTTTTGTATCACCATTGACAGGCACGCGCATGATTACATGGCCCATATGTATGGCGATGTAAATTATATTTTTATCAACAATGTTGCCAAACTGCCGGCAAGAATGCCGGAAATTTACCGTGTTTTAACTACCTGACTTCGCCGTTACCGGCAAAAGATGCATCCAGGACTGGACGATTGCCCGGTTGTGCTTATTTTTTTATGAAAATATTTATCAAATCCCTGGATTGAGCTTAATTTAGGAAATCGTAAAAACTATTGATGACACGCAGAATACCGGTGATATCTCGTCTGGTTACCCTTGTCCGGTATGCGGGTCAATAAAGAACAGAGGAGAAAAAAATGAGTGATACCATTATTACCTGTCCCTCCTGCGGAGCAAAAAACAGAATTCCAGCGGATAAACAACATTTAACCCCTAAATGCGGACGCTGCGGCGCCCCTCTTGCCGCTGGTGGTTCGGCCGGTGACGTTGTGGAACTGGGTGATCATAATTTTCAGCAGATCATCGAATCTACCAGGCAACCGGTGTTGGTTGATTTTTATTCACCAACCTGCGGCCCATGCAGGATGCTGGCACCGGTAATTACTGACCTGGCCGGGAAATATGCCGGGCGTGCCGTGATCTGTAAGATGGATACCAGCCGTCACCAGATGACTCCGGCCAGGTTTCAGATTCGTGGGGTACCGACCCTGATTTTCTTTAAAAACGGCCAGGTCATGGATCAGGTGGTTGGTGCAGTTCCGGCCTCTGAGCTTGAGGCAAGGCTGAATACATTGCTTTAGAAACTTGCCCGTTTCCTGATTTTTTATGAGAAAAAAGTCCTATTATGCATTCGTCAAGCTGCCGATAATCATGTTATAGTCTATATAATACATTTTTTCCGGGAGGATTGCCTGGAATTTGCCTTTTATGGGGAGGGGATATGAGGTATTGCCTTGTACTGTGTCTATTGAGTT
>JALSNT010000121.1 GCA_026986885.1 Desulfobulbaceae bacterium | reverse complement strand
ATTCTTTGAGTTTTATATACATCCTGCCGTCACGCACGCTGATGGTTTCCACGCCGTCGGCAAAGGTTTTCCAGAAACCGGAATCGGCGCCGAATTCTTTGACCAGGTCAATATTCTTCAAGCCGCCAAGCCAGGCATTGGGGATGGGAACGCCCATGACACTGACGCCGCGCAGTTTAACGATTGGCCGCCGGTCACGATAGGCCAGCTCCGCCCCGGCCCTGACCCGCAGTGTCTTACCGCCCAGCATGGGAAAATCCGGGTCAACCGGAAGAAGAATCTTGAGACTAACCAGATCATCTCCCAGATCAATGGCCACCTTGCGGGCAAGATCGGTATTTTTTGCCAGCAGGCTGTTGATCTCCCGTTCACTTAGGTTGATCTCACGGGAAGCGCCTTTTTCATTGTATGCCTCGGGCTTCAAGTTGCCGGTGGCTGTCAATTCACCTGGTTGCACCGGGCCAGTGTCAACCCGCGCCTTCGCCCTTGCGGGCACTGATTTGGCCGATTTTCCGCCACTGGTCAGGGTCTCAAATCGCTCAAGCTTCTTTTCAAGCTGCTGCTCTTCCTGAGGGTTTAAAACAACAGGCGTAAACGGTTTGGGGAAGAGCCAGGCGTGGGCGGCAAAAAGTGTCACCAGGACGGTAACAACCACCACGCCGACAACAATACCCAAGACCTGTAAACCAGAAAATCCTTTATTTTCACTTTGTTGCATAATCAATCCCGGGCATTGCTGGAAAAAGTCCTTACGCCGACACAGAATGGTTGTTGTCCGGCGGCCTGGTTATTTTCTTCGTGAAAATGAACACTACCGGCAGAACAATATTACTGTCAAATAAATTATTGGTTGGGAGAATCAACCGTACTGTTTTCCCGGGCGGTCAGGGTAATATAATCAATCCAGGCGGTGGCCGATTCGCCGGTATTGTCCGAATCTCCCATAATGGCGATAGAGGCCATGGCCGGAGGATCTTCACCAAAAGCGGCCCGGTAATCACGAATAATATCGACCTGGTGCTCCACCCACCTGCCGATCTTTTCCTTACCCTGGTCAACGGGCAGCATCATCGCCTGGCTGGTATATGGATTGGGAATATAGAGGGCCGCTGTCTTTTTATTGGCCCAGATATAATTGAGGGAACTGTGCGGCGGGTATTTTCCATACAAAAGCTTTGCCATGCCATACTTCACCGACTGACCAAAGGAGGCTTTGTCCGGATCATACTGGAACATGACATAGAGCCGGATCGGATAGTCATCACCATCCCTGCGGCTGCTGTCGCCCTTGATAAAGACATTGCTCACCCGCCAGCGCCAGGCCAGTATCGGAAACTCATAGACAGGAAACGGACTGTCCAGCACCAGGGCGGAGGCGGAATTGTTACTCACTACCTGCAGGGCGGGAACGCCGTTTACCGAGGTAAGTTCGTATGTGGTATGACGTTCAATCTTAGGAAAAAAAAGGGGCTGCCAACCATCAAGGGAAGTAAACCGTTCATCAAGAAACACTGTGCCGGTCCGGGCCGCCGCCACGGAACAGAATAGAATGATTACTGCCGTCATCATAAGCAGACCATGTATTTTTCCTGCATTACCCATTACAACCTCCATCCCATAAATTTGAGAAAACCGGCAAAATCATTCATGTCCGATGTATGACGGTTCCAGGGAAGCAGACTGGTATAAAAAGGATTACCACTAACCGCCGTATCACCATACTCCTTATCCATGCCCACGTAAAAATCAAGACTGACAAAACCAAGCAGCAACGATTCCATCGGCTTGATCGCCCCTTTGACGTGCCCCCGGAGTGGCCAGGCATCATAATAGAGACTCGTTGTTTTTGTTTTGTCGTCGGCAAGCGGCAAAACTTTCAACGACTGCAGGGTCAGCATCTGCGCCTGTACGGTTTCTTTTTTCATTAAGCGGCGACGCGGCACTATCCTTACATCCATAACCCGGTGTACCTCCGGCCGGACGGTCACCAGCAACACGTCATCTGCGGAATAGATCGGGAGAAGCCCGGGCAGAATCTCTCCGTAAACAGATTGCCGACTGCTCTTCCATCCCCGGGGGTAATCCTCGGGCGGCAGTGATCCCGTCGGGATAACGGCAATATAGCATCCGCAGGTATTGACGGTGGTGACCAAAAGCGGAACCCGGTCTTCGGAGAGGGTCACAACAACCAGTAAACCGACATTACTGCCGGCTCCGAGGTGAAAGGGAACAAGGCTCCAGGGCGTTTTTTGAAAATGAACCCGGTATACCTGGTTCAGATACGATCCCCTGGCGGTTCTGAACCTGAAACTGCCGGTATACAGGACCGGGTGGTCTGGATCGATATTGATGTGTTCTTCCCCATCCCTGACCTGTGCCACGACTTTACCGATCCGATTATACGGTCTTTCCGCTCCGGGCAGAACAAATACCGGCGCAAATGTTGTGATCGGATCAGACGAATCGCTCCGAACAACAACCTGGAGTTCAGAGCCGGAAACCAGTTGCCGGGAAGCGCAACCGGAGAGGAAAAAACCCAGCAGCATAACAAACAACGCGAGTGATACAGCCGGATAACCGCGTATTACCAACCCTCTATATCTTTTCATTGCCGGTTGTCTCCGTAAAAAATATCCCATGAATGCGTTAGTGATGCAATGTGCAGGTGAAGCATCCAAGGAGTAATATCCACAATCCAAGAGCGGAAAGAGCGCATCCGGTTCAGGAAACCATAACCGAATAAATCGGAAAATCGATATAAGAAACACGAAATTATAGGCAGATTTAACAATCATGGACCAAGGGATCATCATGGTTTCGTTGCCCGACACAGCAGGTTGCCTGTGGCGGGATCATTGAAACCTGAATTGAGCGTTTCACTCCATCTGCAATTAAAAAAAGATTTCTGATTACCGCCGAAACTCAGCCAGGCTGAAATTAGGGATACCATCGCTCTTGCCGGTGAAATGTAGTGACATGAATTCAGGGCAACAACCAATCTGTTGTTTCGGCTTTAGCGATGTTATCCCTTTTTGCTGAACAATGTTACCTGAATAATTCCCAGTTATTTCCCTTCCCCCTGCACTGTAAAAAATTTCCGGTTTTTCAAAAAAATTCATCCGGAAATCCGGAATATAATGATAAGCACAATCAATATATTTATAACTAATATATTGTTTTTACATCAACAATAAAAATTACATCTGGATAATTTTTCATGCTTATTAAATTCCGTTAATCCGGAATACAATAAGCATTCTCCCGCATTTCAAGGAATACAACCTTGCCGCAACAACAATGACAAATTTATGTTTTCCTGTAAAATTAAATACATTCGGATATCAGCATGCCCACTGACACAGGAACAAAATTTGCATTATTGTGGTAAAGTATTGGTAAGCTTTACACTTTTAGCAGAACGAGATAGCAATAACCAGAAGCAGAGAGAACGGGTCTTTATTTTTTTGTTTTTCAGGCCGGAAATCGGTCCAGCCGTGTTAATTCCATCAAAATTATTTTGGGATGGGATTAGAAAACCATATATCAACTTTCGGATTTGACGAATTATCTTTACCCTGGAGGAAAAAGAAAAGTTACCGACAATAGCAGTAACCTCTCACCATGCCATGAAAAAGATGTTGGTCAACTCCGAAACCCGAGATCAAATCAATCGGACAAAGGAGGACAACTATGGAAAACAACATCAAAAACACCATCACCCTGCTTTCCGCAGGTCTGCTCCTGGGTTGCCTGGCCCAGAACAGCCTTGCAGCGCCCTTTACAAACGGGGATTTCGAGACCGGGAACTTCTCATCGTGGACAGGGTATGTGGATAACTATGTAACCCCGGCGACCGTCGACCCTTCCGCATCGAATTACTTCAATCTGGCACATACAAATAACCCCACGTTCTCCTGGATTGCCCAGATTTCCCTGGACGATATGTATTTCAACAACACCCTGTATCAGGACTTCACCATGGACACCCTGGCGCCGGGGGAGACCATGGATATAACCTACTGGATAAGCTGGGACCCATCGGCTTCTGATGTAGACGGCGCATCGGTTGTCCTGGAAGATGGAGGCGGGCAGACCGCCCTGGACCTGCTGGCAGGTGTTTCTACCAATGACCTCCTGCAGGGCGCCTGGGTCACCCAGGATATAACGTCCTTTGCCCAGACCTATGGCGGCCAGGATGTGTCGCTGAATTTCAGTCTCTTTGACAATGATTTTGTCACAGATGACACCCTGTCGCTTGACAACATATCCTTTACCAGGCATGCCCCCAACCCGGTGCCGGAGCCGGCGAGCGTGGCCCTGTTTGCCACCGGCCTTGCCGGGCTTGTCGGAGTTGGC
>JALSNT010000120.1 GCA_026986885.1 Desulfobulbaceae bacterium | reverse complement strand
TCTACCCTGCAGCAGCTGGCCGAGCATGGATTAGACCGTGATCTTATCCTGTCTGAACTCAATAAATACGAATTCAGCGTTCGGGAGGAACTCAACAAGGCCCAGCGTGGTCTCGCCTTGATAGGCAAGGCCCTGCCCGCCCTCAAATATGGAGCTGATCCTTTTCAGGCCCTGCAGATAGAAGATCTTTTTTCCACGATTCGCCGCCAGGCTCTCAATGACGGCTTTTTTGAACAATTAATTAAAGACCACCTGCTCGATTTTTCACAATCAGCGGTTGTTACCCTTGCGCCGGACCCTGACCTGACAGAGAAGACCAGGCTGGCTGAGCAGCAGGCTTTAAGCGCTTATGCCCGGAAGATCGGTCCCCCCGGCATAAAGCGTATCCTTGAACACACGCGGGAATTGCTTGCTCAACAGGCCGCAACCAATGATGAACAGACCCTGGCGCTGTTACCATCTCTGACCCTTGCAGATCTTGATCCCGAACCTGAATTTTTAGTTGCCCAACCGGAAACCGTCGGCGAACGGTTGCTGATAAAAAGCGAAGTCGACACTAATGCCATTGCCTATATCGACGTCGGTTTTCACTGTGGTGGTATTCCTGCCGACCTTCTTATATGGCTGGATCTTTTTGGGACAATCGTTACGGAAATAGGCACCACCGAACTTAATTACATGGAATTTGCCACCCGGATCAATATCTGTACCGGCAGTTTCAGTCATTCTTTTGCGACCTATACCCGAAACGGAAATTCCTCCCCGCCGCAGCCTGTACTCTGGTTTCAGATCAAGGCGCTCACCCATTTCCTTGATGATTCTCTTGCGTTGCTCAAGACAGTGCTTCAGGATGTAAGTTTCCATGATCACGGCAGAATCCGTGAAATAGTCCAGCGTGAGTATGCCTGGGCCGAGCATGCCGTGCAAAGTGAAGGGTATAACCTGGCCTCAAGCAGAGTTTTTTCTCACCTCGGCCCTGCCGGGCAATATAATGAACAGGTTACCGGGGCCACCGCCTACATGGCACTTAAAGATCTTGCTGCCGATTATGATGCCCGGGAGGAATCATTTTTAGAAAAGCTCAATGAGTTGAAAAATAAGCTGCTTGTGGAAAATCGGCTTGTCAGTTCCATTACCGGTGGAACAAAGGAAATTGCCGCCTTTACCAACCAGCTGCCGACCCTTGTCGAAAGACGATCGGCAGCCGTAGACACCGAAACGGCGGCTTCGTTTCCGGAGTATCCCCGTACGCAGGCATTTTGTACTTCCGCCGAGGTAGTCTTCAATGTTCAAGGGTGCAGGCTCTTTGCCGACACAAATGCTTATAATGGCAGTTTTGAGGTCTTAAAGACCTGGTTATCCCGTGATTATCTCTGGAACACCGTTCGGCAGTCCGGCGGGGCCTACGGCTGTTTTGTGCAGTTTAACCAGCGAACCGGAAACCTTGCCATGGTCAGCTATCGAGACCCCCAGGTAATAAAAACCTTTGCCGCTTATGATAATACCCGGTATGCAGTGGAAAATATTGAGCTTTCCGAAGCTGCTCTTCGTCAACTTATCATAGGCACTTACGGCTCATATGTACCACATCAGGGACCGGCAACCCGCGGCGCCGTGGCTCGCAATGAATACCTGTCTGGTATCACTGCTGAATATAAGTTGCAGAGGATTCGCGAGATAGTGTCGACCAACGCTGCTGCCTTAAAAAGTTTTGCACCCCATTTTAAAAATCTTGCAGAAGATAAATATATCACCACCATCGGCAATGGTGCAAAAATTCAGGAAAACAAAGAACTGTATGATGAAATAATTGAATTGTGACATAGCCGTAAAAAGTCTTCAAATCCGTCATCCTGCATCATACCCATCTTGTCATTCCCGCCGTCTGTTGGGCGGGAATCCAGTTGTTGCATGGCTTATGGAACCCCGTCCCCGACAACAAAACTCGGGGATGACGGATTTAAAGACTTTAACTGCCTTGTGACTTTTTACGAGACCATCAATTGTAGCCGGTAACCAAAATTCGTCATTTATAGGACAAGGGCTATTGTAACTCCTCACAGGGCAAATAACTATGCGTTTTCATTACCTCTCAGACCTGTAACTGCTTACAGCCGCGTCATATTTGTGCAGATAAGCGGAGACTTCGAGCGCGTCTGTTCGCTATAGTCCGTTATGCGGGCAGGCGCGATCGTGCAAAGATGGCGTGGCTGTGAGTAGTTACACCATTATGATTTCACTTGCCAACTGGTACCGTCCGGGCCGTCATGCAGCTCAATATTGTGCGCAAGCAACTGGTCACGAACGGCGTCCCCGGCTGCCCAGTCCTTATTTTTCCGGGCCAGGTTCCGCTTCTCTATTAAACGATTGATCTCTTCCTCGGATATGTCAATGGAGGCTAACAATTTTTCTTTTTTCTCTGCCATGTATTGCCCCGCATCCTGACCGGCCAGACCAAGAACCATAGATAATTCCCGTATGGCTGCACCGGATTGCCGTAACAGGGCAATATCCTCACGGGCGGGCTGATCGGGCAACAAGCGGATAATCTTGTTTATTACTTTTACACCATCAAACAGAAAACCAAGCCCCTGGGCCGTATTGAAATCATTGTCCAGGGCCTGCATAAACCTGGTTTTCAGACTCGCCAGCTTTGTTCTGTCCTTTTTACCGATGATCGAACCTTCTCCCCCTGCACCCTCGGACAGGTCGTCCACCTTTGCCAGACATTCATAGATACGGTCAAGACCACTACGGGCATCCTGCAGTGCTGCCTCGGTAAAGTCCAGGGGATTGCGGTACTGGGTGGAAAAGATGAACAAGCGCAGGACCTCGGCCGGGTAATCGCGCAATACGTCACGAATGGTGAGAAAATTACCCAGCGATTTGGACATTTTTTCATCTTTGATGGTGACAAAGCCGTGATGCATCCAGATATTGGCAAAAGGTTTGCCGCTGGCCCCGCAGCTCTGGGCGATCTCATTTTCATGGTGGGGAAAGATGAGGTCCTTGCCGCCGCCGTGGATATCAAAGGTCTCGCCAAGATATTTGCGGCTCATGGCCGAGCATTCAATATGCCAGCCTGGCCTGCCCTCGCCCCAGGGACTTTCCCATTTAGGCTCACCGGGTTTTGCCGCCTTCCAGAGGACAAAATCCATGGGGTTCTCTTTCCAGGTATTGATCTCAATCCTGGCCCCGGCCTGCATATCTTTAAGATTACGACCGGAAAGGGCCCCGTACCGGCCAAACTTCCCTACCCGGTAATAGACGTCGCCGCCGGATGCATAGGCCAGCCCCTTATCAATCAGTTCCCGGACCAGTTCAATCATTTCCTTGATATGGTCGGTGGCCCTGGGTTCGATATCGGGCCGCAATACGCCTAACGCATCCATATCGGTATAAAATTCATCAATAAAACGGCGGGCAAGATCAGCCGGCTCAACCCCCTGCTCTGCTGCCCGGGCAATGATTTTATCGTCAATATCGGTAAAATTACGGACAAAGGTCACCCGATAACCACGATAGCGCAGGTAGCGAACCACCATATCAAAAACAAGCGCCGAACGGGCATGGCCGATATGACAGTAATCATAGGAAGTTATACCGCAGACATAGAGCTTGACATGGTTCTCTTCCAGCGGTTGCAGCAATTCTTTTTGGCGCGACAGGGTATTATATATTTTAATCGGCATAAAAACTTATATCCATGATGAAAGAACGGTTTTACGGATGCCTTGTGGTTCAACGCCACTATAAACGAGAGTAATAGACAAGAAAAGAAGAAAAAAATGAGCCGTTATCACAATTATTTTCTTTGAAAGCCCGGTACCCAGCGCAGGAGCAAAAGACCGGGGACGGCGACCAGGGCGCATGAGAGAAAGAACCAGGGCCAGCCCATGTTTTCAGCCATAAAGCCGGTCGGCGCCGAGGCCAGTACCCGGGGAATGCCCATCAGCGATGAGAGCAGGGCATATTGGGTGGCGGTAAACTTTTTATTGGTGATCGAGGCCATGTAGGCCACATAGGCGGCCGTGCCCATGCCGCCGGTGAAATTTTCCAGGCCGATGGCCACGGCAAGTCCGGGTAGGCTGTAGCCGACCAGGGCCAGAACGGCAAAGCCGGTGGTGGACATGGCCTGCAGGATGCCGAAAATCCAGAGAGAGCGAAAAATCCCCAGGCGAAGCAGCACAATTCCCCCGGCCAGCCCACCGGTGATGGTGGCCCAGAAGCCGAACAGTTTGGCAACCGCGCCGATCTGGGTCTTTGTAAAGCCGAGATCAAGATAAAAGGGCGTGGTCATGGTGGTGGCCATCTGGTCCCCGACCTTGTAAAAAAGAATAAAGAGCAGGATAAGCAGGGCGCCGTCGCG
>JALSNT010000119.1 GCA_026986885.1 Desulfobulbaceae bacterium | reverse complement strand
ATGATTTATCCTGACGGCGGTATTTTTGAGGGAACCTTCAAAGACGGAAAGCCAGAGGGTAAGGGAGTCCGCAGGTATCTTGACGGCAGTCGCTATACCGGCGACTACCATAATAATAAACGCGAGGGGCACGGCAGGCTCACCATGGCCGACGGCTCGAGTTATGAAGGGGAGTTCCACAATGATCGTTATGACGGGCAGGGTACCTTTACCTATGCCGACGGTCATGTGTACAAGGGACATTTTTCCCAGGGCAGCATCAGCGGCAAGGGGACCATGACCTGGCCGGATGGCCGGGAATATACCGGTGATTTTGTCGGTGGACAACCGCAGGGCCGTGGGACGATGGTCTACAAAAATGGTGATCGTTATGACGGACACTGGCAGGACGGAAAACCTGACGGAAAAGGAGTTTTGCTTTATAAAGACGGCGGCCGTTATCAGGGAGAGTTTAGAGCCGGGAAGTTCAATGGTTATGGCACATTAACCAAGAAAGACGGGACAGTGTATAAAGGGGAATTCATCGGCGGCGCACCAGTGCCGGTTAAGGCGCCGGCAAAGAAAACCAGTATCCCCGTCGACGCGGGCCGGGCCGGCGCCCGGACAACTACCGGGAAACAGGCAGCTACTGCGGCGGCCCCTCTGCCTGCTGTGTCCGTACCGGCCGGGCAACATTTTTTTCTTGAGGACGGCCTGGTTTATCACGCGGGTGACACGGCGCCGTTTTCAGGCAAAGCAGAAATTTTATTGTCCGACGGCAGTCAATATGAGGGATTTTTCAAAGATGGCCTGATGGAAGGGCAGGGGATACTCAAATATCCTGACGGCAGACGATATCAGGGTGCCTTTAAAAATGGGAAACGTGAAGGATATGGCACATATACCTATCCAGATGGTTCAATGTACAAGGGAACCTTTGTAAACGGCCAGTTTGAGGGTAAGGGAATCTATCGTTTTCGTGACGGTTCGACCTATGACGGAGAGTTTGTCCGCGGCAGGTTTTCCGGGCAAGGTACGCTTACCTACAGTGATGGCAAGGTGTATACCGGATCATTTAAGGATGATCTGCCCGATGGCCACGGCATCTTGAAATCACCGGATGGTACCGTCTACCAGGGAAGTTTCATGCGCGGTCGCCGGAATGGGTCAGGTCGTTTGAGCTATGAAGACGGCAGGGTACTGGAAGGCGAATTCAAGAACGATCAGTTTGTCGGCCCTTGATTTGATAAACATTTGCCGGGTATCAATTTATTATTGCCTTGCTCAATTCAGTAGCGTTACTCCTCATTTTCTGTCATAAAAAACAAGAAATTTTTGAGGCACATTGCCGGAACGTACTCCTGCTTCTGCGGTTTGAAATTCGGGTATTCGCATTTATGTTGGGTTGCGGGTGCAACCCGCCTTATTTCCTTATATTCTCTTTTTAATTGTTCGGATACTACGCTTACCCGGAGTTTACGCTTACCCGGAGTCTACGCTTACCCGGAGTCTACGCTTACCCGGAGTCTACGCTTACCTGTTGTGCTGCCATGGCATGCTGATTTATCCGGCTTAGCAGGGAAGAGATTATTTCATAAATTAATTCAGGTGCTTGTTTGTTCAGAGGAAGGAAAATGCGCTGGCAATACAGAACAATTGTTTTTGAATTTCAAAAGGACGGTCTGTTGGGAGACCGCTTTATTGATGACGAGGGTGTGGAAACAACTCTGAATGAACAGGGTCGGGCCGGCTGGGAGCTCGTCAGTGCGACCATGATCGGGGACGGGCTGCTTACGCTTTTGAAACGACCGGAATCGGGGAATGATCAGGCAAAGACAGTTGGCGGCAGTATGATGGAGGAACAGGAGAATCCGACATCCTTGTCAACAAATACTGCGCCGGCAGCTGCCGCAACTGTTTCGGCACTGAAAGAGCAGGAACGTGAACACATCCGTGCCCTGGAACAACAGCGAAAACAGACCATGGAAGAAGAAGAACGTTGCCTGGTCGGCGAGATCAGGATTCGGTGACTGCGTGAGCTCATCTTCTTTGGAGTTGGACAGAGGTCTCCTGCAGCGGATGCGTACTATCCGCCGGACTCTGCATCGTCTGCCGGAACTCGCCTACCGGGAAAAGCAGACGGCCTTGCTGGTAGCATCCGAGCTGGATCGACTTTCCCTACCTTACCAACAGGGTCTTGCCGGCGGTACGGGTATACGGGCCGAAACAGGCAGCCACGGCGGATCAGGCCCCTGCGTTGCCCTTCGTGCCGACATGGACGGCCTGCCTGTTACCGAGGAAACCGGGCTTTCTTTTTCATCGGTCCGCCCTGGAGTTATGCATGCCTGCGGCCACGACGGCCATGTGGCCATGCTGCTTGGCGCCGCCTCTCTTCTTAAGGACATGGATTTCCCCGGAAAAGTTGTTTTTCTTTTTCAACCGGGTGAAGAATCTGGTAACGGGGCAGCCGCCATGATTGAAGATCATGCCCTTGATGGCGTGGATATGATTTTTGCCGGTCACATCGACACCCATTATCCAGTGGGTCAAATTACCGTTGACCAGGGGCTTATCTGCTCCTATACCGATCCTTTTACCATTACCATCCATGGCTCCGGCGGTCATGCGGCCAGACCCCATGAAGCGGTTGATTCGGTGGTGGTTGCCGCCAACCTGATCATGAATATGCAAACCCTGATATCCAGACGGATCAATCCCTGCCATGCCGCAGTTGTCACTGTCGGCCATGTTGAGGCCGGAACCGTCCATAATGTCATTGCCGAGCATGCCGTGCTTGAGGGTACGGTACGCTGCGCTGATCGGGAAACCAGAGAGCGGATACTGAGCGAACTTAAACGCCTGATAAACGGCATGTCCGCCATGTGCAGCGCCGAGATTGATTTACGTTTTTTTGACGGCCTGCCTGCCGTTATTAATGATCCCCTGGCGGTTGCACACGCATACAGGGCAGCGCTGCAGGTGGTCGGGAAAGAGGGCGTAATCTCCCAGGGGAAACCCAGCCTCGGGGGAGAAGATTTCTCCTTTTATCAACAACATATTCCGGGCTGTATGGTCCGTTTCGGTGCCGCCCCGGCTGATGATGTCCAGGCAGGTCCGGCCCATTCCTGTCGTTTTGATTTTGATGAAGAAGTACTTGCATATGGCGCGTCCTGGCTCGCGCACGTGGCCGTGATTGCGCTTGCCGCTCTTAACCCGTAGCTGGAGTTATGCCCATGCAGGAAGTAGTCTTTGCCGACAGCAGGCCCTATTCCCTTGGCGTGGAACTGGAATTTCAGATCCTTGATCAACAGAGCCTGAATCTGGTTCCCCGGGCACCTGCCCTGCTTGCAGAAGTACCGCCGCCAATTGCGGATAAAGTGACACCTGAATTTATCCGATCGATTATCGAGGTACAAACCGGGGTTTGTACAACGGTCGCCGAGGTAGCCGGGGACTTGCAGGAGACTGTTACCCTGCTGGAAAACATCGCCGCCGACCACGACTGCCTGCTTTATTCCGCCAGTCTGCACCCCTTTGCCGAGCCTGCCGACCAGCTCCTCAGTGTCGGTGATCGGTATGAACGTATCCTGGAGGAGTTACAGTATGTGGGCCGGCAATTTATCTCGCAGGGATTGCATGTCCATGTCGGTGTCAGCGACAGGGAAACAGCCATTGTCATCTGTGATGTATTGCAGATCTATTTACCGTTGCTGTTAGGCCTGAGTTGTTCATCTCCCTATTTCCGAGGTGAAGATACCGGATTTTTTTCCTATCGAACCAAGTTGTTCGAGGCGCTTCCCCTTGCCGGTATTGCCGGATATCTTGGATCCTGGCAGGCCTATATTGATGAAGTTGATCTGTTGATCGGCGCCGGCAGTATTGAGGAGACAAAAGATTTATGGTGGGATATTCGACCAAGTCCCGGGTTTGGTACGGTTGAAATAAGAATTTGTGATTTACCGGTCAGGTTTGTCGAGGTTCTGGGTTTGACCTCTATAATTCAGGCATTTGCCGCCGCCATCGTCGAGGGGATTGTCGTACCGCGGCCAGTAAGCCCGCAACTTCTCTGTGCCAATAAATGGCAAGCCGCTCGTCATGGCCTTGAAGGGCGATTTTATGATCCCCTTGGCCTGTTGCCGACTTCCGCTCAATCGGTACGGGCAGCGGTGTATGAACTATTGATCGTCCTGCAACCTTTTTTTGAACGTTTTGATGCCCGGGGAATTGAAGCAATCGATGGACTGTTGACCGGGGCGGTCAGTGCCGAAAAACAACGACGATTAATGCGGGAATATGGCAGTTTTACAACGATGATAACCAATTTAAGGAAGATGTACTGGCATGACTGAATATACACGCGCAATCGTTGCCACCGGACACCAGCTGGTCAGTAAGGCGGCAGC
>JALSNT010000118.1 GCA_026986885.1 Desulfobulbaceae bacterium | reverse complement strand
CTGCCGCCTTGTCGATCTCTTCAGGATGCAGCAGCCAGCTCAACAGCTCACCACTGAGGTAAACCAGGCCGCCGGCCCAGAGGATATCACTAATAAAATGTGCTCCCTGAAGAATTCTTGCCGTCCCGACCAACAGCCCAAAAGTTATGCCGGCGCCAAGGAAAAAGAAGGCCCGCCGTTTTTTCTGTTTTCGATAAATAAACCAGGGCGCCATTAAAAAAAAAGCGACGGCCGCATGGCCGCTGGGAAAGGAAGAATTTTTCCGATCAGGCCCCGGCTGCCAGAACCCTGAATACTGATGATCGCCGCCGAATTCCACCAGTTCCTGTGGTCTGGCCCGGCCCAGATGGTCTTTCAAGACAACATTCACCAGCAAACCCGGGCCAAGGGCTAATAACAGCAGAATAAAAAACGACCGCCGACGCTTTTTTTTCCAGCTGCAATGGAACAAACTGCCCAATAAAACACTCAACGAAGAGCCGGCCAGCATGAATGCCGGAACCGGTGCCAGAATATACAGAAAAGTCCATGGTTCCCGTGTTAGTCCCGGCCACTGGTTGTCCGGTCCAACGACCAGATGGGCAATTCCCAAATCAGCCCTGGTCATAAAGATCAACAGACTGAGCGCAATGAGAAGGTCGATAACAAGGAACAGATGATTTAATCTTTGCTGCTTCATTTCGTTCGTTTTTGACCTTAATTGAGCGTTTGCGTGTGTTCTAACATCGCATCTGTCGTCATAAAAAACAACCACTTACCTGCTAACCTATGGACAACGGAATAATCGACATACGATGATCCCTCTTTTTTACCAAGCTGAAAAAGCAAGTATTGACCGGGATGCTCTCTTGCCCAGAGCTGACCTGCTTCTCTGGTCAGAAGAGGTACCAGAGGCTTGACCAGTTTTCCGGCAAAAGCCAGCTGGTCCGTCAGCCTGGCAGGATAAACGGCAACGACATGATCAACCTGGGCATGCTTTACCTTGCCTGCTATACTTCTTATATCATACAGATCATGCAATGGCCGAAAAAATGCAAGGTGCAACGACAATACCAGGCCCAGAGTAAGGAGAGCAAGATGCAGGGGGCGGGTTCCAACATTTGTCTTCGTTGTCAGCAAAGCCGCTGCCAGGGGAAGGATACCAAGCCAGGAAGGAATAAACCGTAACATTTCACTGTCGCCACCATGGAGCGAAAGTCGAGGCAGGACAAACAGAAACAGGGCAGAAATCAGGAAAAACAATCTTATCGGCCAGGCAGTCAGCACTCTGGACTCCCCGGCAAAAAAAATATATCCCGTCAACAACAGGATGGGCGGCATAAGAGGCAGAAGATAATGGATCTGCTTACCGCTGACGGCAGAAAGAAGCAGGAAGCTGCAACCAAAAATAACCAGACAGAATCTGACCGGCGGAGTCAAACGCAGCTTCATAAGGCCTTGCCGGAACTGCGGCACAAAAGACCAGGGAAAAAGTATGAGAGGAAGAAGCAGAACATACCAGTAGACCGGACGGCCATGGGCAAAGGAATGCACCATGCGACCGGCCGTCTGACCAAAGAGGATAGCATGACCGTATGCAGCTCCCCCGGCCCGCGCGGCAGGGATAGCCCACATGAACGCCAATCCTGCCCCGGACACAAGAGACAAGATAAACCCCGTGTACCAGGATTTCCAAAGAATTGATCCGTCTGCGGCCCACCAGGGCGCAAGCAGTGCAGGCGGCACAATGTACAGCAAAATAACCGGCCCTTTAGCCAGAATTCCCAGCCCGACTGCAAGAGCATACAGCAACCAGCACTGATAGGTTTTCCCTTTGTAGCCTAACCACAACCCATTCCAGGCAATAAGGGCAAAGCAGACCACCAGCATATCAAACATGGTCAGGCTGGCATACAGGCTCCAGAACCAGGTTCCCAGCAGAAGGTAGGGAACAGCCACATGCAGTTCCCGCTGATTCGGCCAAAACATTCGGGACAGGCGGATGGACAGCAGCATGGAAAAGAGGCCAAAGATCGGCGCCGTCAATCGCGCCGACCATTGCTGGACGCCAAACAACCACCATCCCGCCTGAATCAACCAAAAGAGAAGCGGTGGTTTTTGGCTGTAGGGAACTCCATTAATGTGCGGCACCAGAAACTGATGGCTTTGCCACATTTCCCAGGCCACGGAAAGATACCTGGTTTCATCCACCGGCAAGGGCGGCCGGCAGAAAAGGGAAATAAGCAGCAAAATAGCCCAGAGTGGCAACCAGCCATATATTTTTATTTTTTGTCTGTACATGTGGAATTACGGACCGCATCCCGGTGAATAAAATAAAGATTTCTCAGATATATGAGCAGGCCGGTGGATTGACCGAGGATAAAAACCGGGTCACGCCGATAAATAGCATAGGAAAGGAGGGTAGCTCCTCCTAAAACACTGAAATACCAGAAGGCCAGCGGGATAACGCTTTTTTTCCGCCGTTCACTGACCAGCCATTGAACAAGAAACCTGCTGGTAAAACATGCCTGACCGGCAAAGCCGACAAGCAACCAGATGGTCTCTTTATGCATTGGTTTCCTCCTCAATCAGGCCCTGGCCAATAGCCCTTTTCCCCAACCATGACACACCTATGAGGTCAAGAATTCCGGCCCGCAATCTGTCCAGAGTACCGTAATGGGAACTGCCGGAAGTTCTTGCTCTGTGCCGAACGGCAACGGAAACGACCACCCCTCCTTTCTGCCGCACGAGTGCGGGGAGAAAACGATGCATGTGGCTAAAGGAGGGAAGGGATAAAAAAGTCTCCCGGGAAAAGGCCTTAATGCCGCAACCACTGTCCGGGGTGTCATCTTGCAATAAGCGGCGGCGAATTGTATTTGCCAAAATAGAGGAAAAACGTCGCCATCCGGAATCTTTTCTCTTGACACGATTTCCGTTGACCAGGCAGCAAGAACTTTTCCGGCTTAACTCCTGGTAGACATTGAGCAACTTTCCGATGTCCATCGGATCGTTCTGACCATCCCCATCCATGGTAACAATAACAGGGTAACGGGCTTTCCAGATCCCATACCATAGCGCTGCGCTCTGACCGCTTTGCATGCTGAGACGAATAGTTCGTAACCAGGAAAAATCCTTGCGTAATTGCGCGAGAACCGCTGCCGTTTTATCCGTTGAATGATCATCCACGACGACCACCTCAAACCCACGCTGTCCTTGCAACTGCTTTCCGATTTCCCGGACAAGAGAAAAAATATTGTCCTCCTCATTCAAGACCGGGATAACAATTGAAAAACATGAAAATACATCAAATAAGCATACGGACTCATTCATAAAATACTACCATTTACGCAGAGGATCTTTACCATTTCCTTATATTTTGTCGCAATACTACACAAAAACTTAAAAAAATGCTGCATGCCATTGATTAGCGAGTGAAAACAAAATGAAACTGCCGAGACAACGGATGAATTTAGTGTCAGCCAAGGAGTAGAGAGCAAGCGATCTTATCCATGATATGGCTCTGCTGAACTTTCATGGTAGCCAGGAAAAAATCAAGGTGTTCAAAGGTGATGGATTATTGGAGATGTAAACTTGTATCCGTTTCCCTGATTTCTATCCCCAGGGGCAGCAGTAACTGGAAGAGGGGGCGGCCGAAATAGAACAGTTCGGCGGCCACGCTGAGTTCTCCCCTTGCGGCCACCTGACGACGAAAGGCAAGATCCCCGTTGACCTGCGGGCACAATTCAGCAAGTAATGCCTTCCGCTTGGCCGGTGAACTCAACTCCTCGGCAATGGTTGCCATATCCGGACAGGGAAACTGAAGATCATGGCGGTGCATCAGCTCTGCCATCGGGTCATCGGCATCAAGACAGTCATAACGGGTCAGCAGGTCGCGGCCGGCTATTGCCAGCATCGGTTCCGGGGCGGTGCAGTCAAACAGGCCGCAGGCTACGGGTCTCTGCTCATAAATGGTGCAGGCACGGGCCGGCTCATCATAGAACAGACAGCACCAGGATCCCTGCCGTCCCTGCAGCTTAAGAAATTCATCGGTGACAGGCGTTGGCTTATCGGCAAACGGCTGCAGGGCCAGCTCACCTTTTCTGATGGTTACCAGATGATGCCGATGCAGTCGGCCGCAATGAAGTAGAGTAATATCAGAGCGATGCAGGGCAGGCCCACCCTGCCGGCAGCAGGAGCCGCAACGGTCACAGGCCTGTTTTTCAGCCATAATACTTATCCCGGGAAGGAGCTTGCAAAAAATCAGGCATCGGTCATAAGTGCCGTACTCAGATAGCGCTCGCCGGTATCCGGCAGGATGATAACGATACGTTTTCCCTTATTTTCCAGGCGATTGCCGACCTTGACCGCTGCCCGCACAGCAGCGCCCGATGAAATACCGCAAAGGAT
>JALSNT010000117.1 GCA_026986885.1 Desulfobulbaceae bacterium | reverse complement strand
ACTACAGGGCTGCTTCTGCAAAAGCGGATTTTATTCTCTTCATCAATCCGGATGCCTTTGTCTCTCCTACCGCTATACAAAACTGCCTGGAGTGTATGTCTGAGCCATCCGGCGAAGGTATTGGTTGTTTAACCGGCAGGCTGTTAGGTTTTGACCGGGAAAAAGGAAAAGCGACAGGTTATCTGGATTCCACCGGTATTTTTCGCAAGTGGTACGGCCGCTGGTATGACCGGGGGCATGGTGAGCAGGAGAGGGGACAGTATGATTGGCGGCAGGATGTGCCGGCGGCATGCGGGGCATTTATGTTCTGTCGCCGGGTTGCCCTGGAACAGGTCGTACTGTCCGACGGCGCGGTTTTTGATCCTGATTTTTTTCTGTACAAGGAGGACATTGAGTTATCGCTTCGTCTGCGTAAATATCATTGGCGGATTGTTTATGTTCCCTCTGTTATCGTTTATCATTGTCGAGGCTGGCGGCAACGCAGACAGATGCCCCGCCGGCAGCGTATGCTGGCGGTAGAAAACGAGGTGCGGTTGTACCTGAAACATCCGTCGATGTATCTGCTTTGGGCAATAGCTAAATATTGTCTTGTTCGCTACATTAACGTTTGAGTCGCCTGATGTCATCCCTTCCTTCGGTTGCAGTTATTATCCCGACATTTAATGGGGAAAAATGGCTGGAAAATATTTTTCGCATGCTGCGAAAACAGACCCTTTGTCCTGCAGAAATCCTTGTGATTGATTCCGGCTCCACAGACAGAACTTGTGAAATTGTAAAAAAATATCATATTGGTTTGCAGAAAATTTCACCGGGGGACTTTGATCACGGTGGCACAAGAACTTTGGGCGCCGGGCTGACCACAAGCGATATTTTGGTGTATATGACCCAGGATGCGGTTCCTGCTGCCACGGATGCCCTGGAGCAACTTGTTGTCCCGCTGGTGGAAAACAGGATGGTGGCTGCGACCTATGGCCGGCAGATGGCCGTTGCCGGGGCTACTGTTTTCAGTAAACACCTGCGTCGGTTTAATTATCCTGCTACTTCGGAAATCCGTTGTCTGCAAGACAGGGCACGCCTTGGTTTTAAAACAATTTTTATTTCCAATTCATTTGCGGCCTATAAAAGGGATGTCCTGGCAGCACATGGTTACTTTCCCAAACGGCTCCTTTTCGGGGAAGATACCTTGACGGTGGCAATGCTTTTGCAAAGTGGATATTGTGTGGGGTATATAAGTGAAGCGCAGGTCTATCATTCCCATAATTATTCGGTGTGGCAGGAATTTAAACGCTATTTTGATATCGGGGTATTCCATGTTCGGCAAAGAAAAGTGTTTGCTCAATATGGTTCGGCAGGAAGTACGGGGAAACGATACGTTTTGTCCGAGTTAAGCATGCTGAAGAATGAAAAAAAATATTGGCTGATCCCGGAGTGTTTGCTGAGAAACTGTTGTAAATATATGGGTTATACATTGGGTAGAAATTACCGGGTATTGCCCGGTAAATTACCTCCATTGCTCAGCATGAATCGAAAATGGTGGTCACGGTTTTCCTGAGAAACTATGTCTCCTGTGCTATCCTGGAATCTGCGTGAGCGCAGTTCGGTCATATATCGGTTGCTGCACGTTCTGGACTGCTCCCTTGTGTGCGCCTACCTCTGGCTGCTGGTGTATCTCTACCGGGTACCGTGGACGTATTATTATACCCGGCTGGAGTGGATCATTTTTATGGTCTCCTTTTTCAGTTTCCATTATTTTCAGCTCTACCGATCCTGGCGCGGCTGGAAGTTTTATCGGGAATTCTTTGTAATTCTCCGGGCATGGGCAGCGGTAATCGGTTGTCTGCTCGCCTATTTTTTCCTATTGAAAATTTCCGAGGCCTATTCACGCTTTGTCTTTTTACTTTGGGGGTTTACCACACCGTTTCTTATCTTTTTTTCCCATCTTTTTGTCCGGAAATTATTGCGTTATTATCGAAGCCAGGGGAAAAATATCCGCCATGCGGTTATTGTCGGGGCCGGTGATCTTGGAGTCCGTATGGCCAACTATCTGGAGCAGATTCCCTGGGCCGGGATAGAAGTCGTTGGTTTTTTTGATGACAAACTTGAGCTTCGAAAGGATTTGAACAAAATTAACAAGCCTCTGCTTGGGAAAATCGCCGATGTACATGAATACCTGGAAAACAACGATATCGATTATGTCTATGTTGCCCTGCCCATGCGGGCGGAGCGAAAGATTTTCAGGATTTTGCGGGAATGCCGGGACCAGGGCGCACAGATTTTTCTGGTGCCGGACCTCTATATCTTCGGCCTGCACCACGCCGAGATCCAGTCCCTCGGCGATATGCTGGTTTTAAGTTTTAATCCGGCCTCGGATTGGAAGCGTACCTTTGATATCATTTTTTCCTCTCTTGTTCTTGTTCTCGGCAGTCCTTTCCTGCTGTTGATTGCCCTTGCCATCAAGATTGACAGCCGAGGACCCGTGCTCTACCGGCACAAGAGGATCATGGCCACGGGCCGTGAATTTGATTGTCTGAAATTCAGGACCATGGTGGTGGATGCAGACCGGCAACTGGAAAACCTGCTGGCAGAAGATCCGGAACTGGCCGCAGAGTGGCAGCAAAATTATAAATTAAAAAATGATCCCCGCATAACCAGGGCAGGGCGTTTTTTGCGCAAAACCAGTCTGGATGAGTTGCCGCAGTTTATTAATGTCCTGAAAGGCGAGATGAGCGTGGTCGGCGCCCGTCCCATTGTCGGCCGTGAGCTGGAGAAATATTATAAGGGAAATGGTGATACGAGCGCCGGCCGTTATGTGTCCATGAAACCGGGTATTACCGGGCCATGGCAGGTGATGAAGCGCAATGACATGGAGGACTACCAGGAGCGGGTGGATCTGGACGACTGGTATGTTCTTAATTACTCGCTGCGCACCGATCTGAAAATTATTGTCAAGACGATTATCTGTATATTCAGTGGTAAGGGCGCCTATTGAGAAGTTTGTATCGCGTGCAGGTGTGTTCTTTTGTTATCTTATCCTTGAAAAATATGTTGTAAGAGCTGATGCGGCGCATTCTCCAGTCCCTTTTCGACTTTGATGATGGCCCTCTCCCCTCTTTCGGCCCTTCGTATTTCTTCCGAATCCGGGAAGAAGGCTATGGGCGTTTCCGGCAGGGCATTGATGAGAAAATCTCTGTCCTCATTATCCCTGACCAGATTAGCGATAAATGAAATTTTCGGAATTTTAACGTCCTCGGCCATTTGCTTTATTTTCAAGGCGGTGCGGATGGACGAGCGTGAGGGAATAACGACGATAAGCA
>JALSNT010000116.1 GCA_026986885.1 Desulfobulbaceae bacterium | reverse complement strand
GAAAGAAGGTTGGCCATAGATATCGGATTGTCCCATTCCAGAAAGAACCGGCTGACAAAAAAACTGAGATTGGGCGGTAATCACAAGAAAGAACTGCGACCGTTAAGGAGCCCATAAAAAAGGGAGTCAGTCAAAATGACTAACTCCCTGATTCTACCTGGCGGGGCCGACGAGACTCGAACTCGCGACCTCCGGCGTGACAGGCCGGCATTCTAACCAGCTGAACTACGACCCCGATGACTTTTGGTGGGCGGTACAGGGCTCGAACCTGTGACCCTCGGCTTGTAAGGCCGATGCTCTCCCAGCTGAGCTAACCGCCCCAAAAGGATGTGGTGTTTCTACCAGTTTACCCTATGTCCGTCAAGCAAAAAAGGAGATTTAAAAAGAGAAAACAACCGACTGCAAATCTCCTTATTTCTTCACCACACCTCCTGCCGCAACAGTTTATTGCGCCGGCGTATTATGGGATGAAACCGTGAAATCACCAAAAATGGATTCAAGGGGTACATCTTTGAAAATAGTCTCCCCTTCTTTAACGATGAGAGCCTTCTGCAACACCTCATCAACATCGTCAACCAGTTCAATGGTCAGACTTTTTCTTATCTTCATCGGTACATCCTGAAGATTTCTTTCATTTTCCCTGGGCACCAGCACCCTGCTGATATGGCCGCGCCTGGCGGCAAGCAGTTTTTCCGTCAAACCGCCGATGGGCAGCACCCTGCCGCGCAGGGTAATCTCGCCTGTCATCGACAGCTTATGATCAACCGGTAATTTCAATATAGCTGAAACAATAGCCGTGGCAATGGTGATACCCGCCGAAGGGCCGTCCTTGGGGATGGCCCCTTCCGGCACATGGACATGAATATCAATGGATTTATAAAAGTCCGGTTCCAGTCCTAATCGCATTGCCCGGGATCGGACATAAGATAAAGCCGCCTGGGCCGACTCCTGCATGACATCTCCAAGCTTGCCGGTAACAATCATCTTACCGCTGCCCGGCATGATGGTGGCCTCTATCTGCAACAATTCACCGCCTACTTCCGTCCAGGCCATACCGGTTGTCAAGCCGATCTCATCACGTTTTTCAGCAAGACCAAAACGAAATTTAGGCACTCCCAGATATTTTCCAATTGATTGCCGCGAGATGCGATATCGCCGGTCCGGTTCCTTTCTTTGTAAACGATCCCGCGCAACCTTTCGACAAACCGCGGCTATGCTTCGCTCTAAATTTCGGACCCCTGCCTCCCGGGTATACCGCTGAATAACCTCCAGAATGGAACCGTCGCTGAAGCTAATATCGTCCGACTGAAAGCCGTTAGCCTCCAACTGTTTGGGAATAAGAAAACCGGAAGCAATATTCTTTTTTTCCTCTTCGGTATAGCCGGAAAGCTGGATAATCTCCATCCGATCCTGAAGCGGCAGAGGAATACCGTGCAGGGTATTGGCAGTGGTGATGAAAAATACCTCGGACAGGTCATAATCAAGATCAAGATAATGATCGTTAAAGGCGTAATTCTGTTCAGGGTCCAGGACTTCCAGAAGAGCAGCCGAGGGATCACCGCGAAAATCAACACTCATCTTGTCGACCTCATCAAGGCAAAACACCGGATTCACCACCCCCACCTTTTGCATGGAATGGATAATTTTTCCCGGCATGGCCCCGATATAGGTCCGCCGGTGACCGCGTATTTCCGCCTCATCACGAACGCCGCCAAGAGAGAGCCGGACAAACTTTCTGTCCATGGCCCTGGCAATGGATTTGCAGACCGAAGTCTTGCCCACGCCGGGAGGGCCGACCAGACAGATAATCGGTCCCTTGATTTTTTTTACCTGGGTCTGCACAGCCAGATATTCAAGAATTCTCTCCTTGGGTTTTTCCAGTCCGTAATGATCTTCATCAAGCACTTCCTGTGCCCTGTCTATATCGATTTCCGCCTTTGTTTTCTTTTGCCAGGGAAGACTGAGGATAGAATCGATGTAGCTGCGAACAACCGTTGTTTCGGCAGACATGGGCGGCATGAGTCGAAGCTTTTTTAATTCCTTGCCGACTTTTTCCTTCACCTGTTCCGGAAGATTTTTTTTCTCAATGGTCTGTTCCAGTTCTACCAGATCATCACCGCCCTCACCCTGGCCCATCTCATCCTGAATGACCCGGATCTTCTCACCCAGAAAATAGTTCCTCTGGTTAGTGGCCATTTTCTTTTTAACTTTGGCATGGATACTCTTTTCCAGCTCGGAAAGTTCAATTTCCCGAAAGATAACCTCCAGCACCCTGGTTATCCTGGCAATAACCGAAGTCAGCTCAAGAATCTCCTGTTTTTCCGCTGTCTGTAACTGCAAATGGGAACAGATCAGATCGACCAGGCGGGAGGAATCTTCGACAGCGTTGACGGATTTCAAAACTTCCTTGGGAAGTTTCTTGTTCATCTGCGCATATTGATCAAAGGCCCGCTTCAATTCCCGCACATAGGCCGGGACTTCTTGACTGTCCCTGTCCTCATCAGGTAATTCCTCAATTTCAGTTGAAAAAAACTGGCCGTCTTCATAAATCCCGGTCATCAAAGCCCGGCGTTTACCCTCGACCAGCGCCTTGATTGTGCCGTCGGGCAGACGTAAAAGTTGCATCACCGAGGCAAGTGTACCCACCTTATACAAATGTTCCGGTTCCGGATCATCCACCGAGGAATCTTTCTGGGTAACGAGAAAAATAAGGGTACGACTTTTCATGGCACTCTCCAGCGCCAGGATGGATTTCTTCCGTCCTACCACCAGAGGGGCAACCATACCGGGAAACAGAATGATGTCCCGCAAGGGCATCAGAGGATATATTTCAGGCGTCAATTCACTCATAATGGCTCAAACACTTTTTTTCTTTGCCGGATTGTCATAAAGGATCACCGGATATTCGCCTGCCCGAATTACCTGCTCATTGATCACGCATTCACTGGCATGTTCATCCGAGGGCAGCTCATACATAACATCAAGCATGGCCTCTTCCATAACCGACCTCAGTCCACGCGCCCCTGCTTTGCGTTTCAGGGCCTTTTCCGCAATGGCACGCAATGCACTTTCTGTGAAGCGAAGGGTTATGCCCTCAAACTCAAACAGTTTCCGGTACTGTTTGGTCAAGGCATTCTTAGGTTCCTTGAGAATCCTGATAAGATCGTCTTCTTCCAGTTCTTCCATGGTGGCAACCACCGGCAGCCGGCCGACCAGTTCAGGGATGAGACCGAATTTGAGCAGATCTTCCGGCTGAACAGCAGACAGAATTTCACCAAAACTCTTCTTCTTATCACTGACGACTTTTGCACCGAATCCGATAGCCTTGGTGCCGGTTCGCCGCTTGATCACCGCCTCCAGACCGACAAAAGCGCCCCCGACAATAAAGAGGATATTGGTGGTATCTATCCGTACCAGATCCTGCTGCGGATGTTTTCTGCCCCCCTTCGGCGGCACCGAGGCCATGGTTCCTTCAATTATCTTGAGCAG
This sequence comes from Desulfobulbaceae bacterium, assembly GCA_026986885.1. The sequence goes on along the minus strand of JALSNT010000116.1, from coordinate 922 downwards.
GGCCTGCTGAACACCTTCTCCCGACACATCCCTGGTCAATGAAGCCGAATCGGATTTACGGGCGATTTTATCTATTTCATCGATATAGATAATGCCCCGCTGGGCCCGTTCGACATCATAATCAGCAGACTGAAGAAGATTGACCAGAATATTTTCCACATCATCACCGACATAACCTGCTTCGGTGAGTGTGGTCGCATCGGCAATGGTAAAGGGAACATTCAGTATTTTGGCCAGGGTCTGGGCCATAAGAGTTTTGCCGCTGCCGGTGGGTCCGATGAGGATGATATTGGATTTCTGCAATTCCACATCATCGGTATCCGACGGTTTGGATTCAATCCGTTTATAATGATTATGCACCGCTACCGACAACACACGTTTGGCATATTTCTGGCCGATTACATACTCACCAAGATGGGCATTGATCTCTTTTGGTTTGAGAAGTGATCCGACAACGGCATCCGAATTTCCATTCTCTTCAATTGATTCCGTAACTATTTCATTACAAAGGCTGATGCATTCATCACAGATATACACATTCGGCCCGGCAATGAGCTTGCTCACTTCATCCTGATGCTTACCGCAAAAGGAACAGGAACAGGCCAGGGAATGTTCATCATGACTTTCATCACTCACGATTTTTTCTCCTCGCTGACATCCTGGCGCCGGATCAGCACTTTATCTATGATACCGTACTTTTTAGCCTCTTCGGCACTCATAAAATTGTCCCGTTCGGTATCATTCTGAATTTTCTTCACAGTTCTCCCGGTATGACGGGCCAGAATTTTATTGAGATCACTGCGCATCCGCAGAATTTCCCTGGCATGGATATCAATATCAGTTGCCTGGCCCTGGAAGCCACCCATGGGCTGATGAATCATAATCCTGGAATTGGGCAGTGAAAATCTCTTACCTGCCGCAC
>JALSNT010000115.1 GCA_026986885.1 Desulfobulbaceae bacterium | reverse complement strand
AAGGTGCAGCTTCCGAAGCCGGTGTCGAAATGCAGGATCATTCCTGTCTTTGCAGCGCTGAAGGGCGTGCGTTGATTAAAAAGGATATTGATAGTAACGGAGTTAATTCGGTAATCGTCTGTGCATGTTCACCGCGGGTTATGCAGGATGAGTTTAATTTCGGTGAAGGAATTATGACCATTCGCGGCAATCTGCGAGAGCATGTTGCCTGGACGGCCGATACCGAACGTGAAGAAGAAGGTGTGGATGAGTTTCTGCAGGAGTTGGGTGAGGATTACGTGCGCATGGCCGTGACCCGAGCACAGAAGAGTGAATTGCCCGAACCTTACAAACTTGAAACAATCAATAAAAGTATTCTCGTTATGGGTGGTGGCATCGCCGGGCTGACTGCGGCGTTAGAGGCCAGTAAGGCCGGTTACAGGGCCACCATAGTTGAGAAAGATGGTCAGCTTGGTGGTAAGGCCCTTGGTTGGAGAAAAATGTTTCCGACTAAATATCCCTACGCCGAACTGGAAGAACCCAATATCGGTAAGATGATTGCCGATGTTGAGGCTGATGCAAATATTACCGTCAAAACCTCCAGTGAAGTTGCCCGAATCGGCGGAGCTCCGGGTGAGTTTAATGTTACCATCAAGGCTGCCGGAACGAAAAGTGAATGGGATGCCCCCGCCAAGGTTGGTGTGGACGAACAGGATCTCATTGATAAGGGTGAGATGGAAGATCCCAATGCCGGTTTGAAACCATACACCGAGCTTAATCCCGATGGAGAGATGTTCGGCGCTGTTGTCCTGGCAACCGGCTGGCGGCCGGCTGATGTCTCTGAATTTGAGCATCTTGGTTATGGCAAACTTAAAAACGTCGTCACCAATGTCGAGTTTGAAAAACTTGCCAAAGAGGGTAAAGTACCGGCTCGTGTAGCCTTTGTGCAGAGTCCTGGTGCTAAAGAAAATGATAAGGATTTTCCATACTGCAATTCCGTAACCTCCATGGTCGCATTGAAGCAGGCACGTTACGTACGTGAGGATAATCCGGAAGACGGCCAGGCATATATTCTCTATCAGCATATGCGTACGCCTGGCAACACCGAGCTCTTTTATAAGGGCATGCAACAGGAAGATGGTGTCTTTCTGACAAAGTCCGCAGTTACCGGCGTTGAAGAAAACGGTGACTCCCTCGTCGTCCATGCAGCAGATACTCTGCTCGGTGAAGACCTTGATTTAAATGTTGATATGGTTGTTCTTGCCGCCGGCATGGTGCCGACCACTGTTGACGAGCCGACCATTAACCTGGCTTATCGCCAGGGCCCTGCCTTTTTAGATCTTGATCTCTTTGACGGTTATGCCGATTCTCATTTTATCTGTTTTCCGTATGAGACCAGAAGAACAGGTGTCTATACCTGTGGCGGTGTCCGTAAAGCGGAGACAATGGAGGAAACCATTGATGACGCTACCGGTGCTGCCTTAAAGGCAATTCAGTGTATTGAATCCGCTGACCGGGGTGTTGCCGTTCATCCGCGATCCGGTGACCTGACATATCCGGAATTTTTCTTCCAGCGTTGTACCCAGTGTAAGCGCTGCACGGAAGAATGTCCGTTTGGGGCACTGGATGATGACGAAAAGGGTACGCCGCTGCCGAATCCAACCCGTTGTCGTCGGTGCGGTACCTGTATGGGTGCCTGTCCTGAACGTATCATTGGATTCGCTGATTATAATGTCGACATGATCGGCTCCATGGTCAAAGCTGTTGAAGTTCCCGATGATGATGAGGACAAATTGCGTATTGTTGTCTTTGTCTGTGAAAATGATGCCTATCCTGCAATAGATATGTCGGGTATGCACAGAAATAAAATCAACAGACTGGTTCGTTTCATACCGGTTCGTTGTCTTGGTTCCGTGAATATGGTCTGGATCAAGGATGCCATGTCCTCGGGTATGGACGGTGCCCTGTTGATGGGCTGTAAATACGGCGATGACTACCAGTGTCATTTTGTTAAAGGCTCTGAAATTGCCAATAAACGTATGGAAAATATTGGTGAGACTCTGGGAACCCTTGGGCTTGAACCGGAACGTTGTTCCGTCCGGCAGATTGCGATTTCCGATTACGATAGAATTCCAGCTATTATTGATGAATTTGTCGAGGAGATTATTGAGTTGGGTCCGAACCCGTTCAAGGGCTTCTAACCTCTCTGTTTTGTCGATACTGTTGCCGCCTGGATACGCCGGGCGGCAATATTGAAAACCAATAGAGTCAGTAAAAATTTTTTCGACATATTGAATTACTCTCAGGACAGGAGGAAAAAATGTCTATGAACGTGCAACCAGATCTTGATTTTATCAAGGACATGAAGGCTGCAGGCGGCGATACGCTGAAGAAATGTTTCCAGTGCGCAACCTGTTCAATCGTCTGTCCGCTTTCATCCGATGATAATCCGTTTCCCCGCCGGGAAATGATTTTTGCCCAGTGGGGGCTCAAGGATAAACTTATCGGCGATGCCAATGTATTGCTTTGCCACCAGTGCGGTGACTGTAGCGCATACTGTCCGCGGGGAGCAAAGCCCGGTGATGTACTTGGTGCGATTCGTGCCTATGCATATAAATTTTACGGATGGCCGAAAGGGTTGGCCAATCTTGCAAGTTCCGGTAAAAATATGCCGATGCTTATTGGGATCCCTGCCGTGATAATTCTCGTCTTTTGGCTTATTTCCGGCGGTATGCATATCCCCTCGACAGAGGCATTTGTTCATCACGGGTACGGTAATTTTTTTGGTCACTGGAACTTTCATCTGCTGGCCAAAAATGTATTTTTTATTGATTTGTTGATGCTTTCCGCTGCCGGTATTGCTGTTTATGGCTCCTATAAGGGCGTAACAGCAATGTGGAAGGCCATGGCTGAGAATGCCGGTGTCGGTGATGCCATGTACCGTCCTTCCGCGCCACAGTTTGTTAAAGAATTTTTTTGGCCTGCAGTTGTAGAAATTGTTCAGCATGAACGATTTAAAAAATGCGAAACTAATGCCGATAGAATTCGCGGGCACTTGCCGTTGATGTGGGCTTTTATCGCCCTGCTTTTTGTGACCGCCTACTCTGCTTTTGCCCAGGATTTTCTTGGTATTTTTATCCCTTCGCTGCATGGACCTATGTCCTTGTGGAATCCGGTAAAAATACTTGCAAATGTTGCGGCTATTGCTCTGCTTGTCGGTACGGGCATTCTCTGGGGCAACCGCACCAAGATGGAATCAGAAGGACTTTCATCGCGTACCTTTTACGACTGGTTTCTGATCTGGATGATCATGGCAGTCGGCGTTACCGGTATCGGGGCGGAATTATTACGTCTGATTGGTATTGCTTCCATAGGATATGTTGTATATTATTTGCATCTTGTTTCCGTCATGATGCTTTTTCTTTACATGCCCTACACCAAGTTCGCCCATCTGGTTTATCGCACCATTGCCATGACTTTTGAACGGTATAGAGACAGTGCTTATGTTAAAAATCCAGTTGCCGAAGATTGATTCACTGTAGTTCCGCTTTTTGGGCCGGGGATTTTGTCCCCGGCCTTTTTATTTGCGTCTATATTGATTTGGCATAAATTGACCTTTTGCTAAAAAAGTCTTGATTTTTTAATTTTGATGGATATACTTGCAAGGTTCATGCTGGCGTAGCTCAACTGGTAGAGCAGCTGATTTGTAATCAGCAGGTTGCGGGTTCAAGTCCCATCGCCAGCTCCAAGTTTCAGAAACCGGAAGTCAGAAGCCGGAAGCCAGGCAGTATCAACCGGCTTCTGGATTCTGACTTCTGATTTCTGGTACGGAGGGGTTCCCGAGCGGTCAAAGGGAACAGACTGTAAATCTGTCGGCGACGCCTTCGGAGGTTCGAATCCTCCCCCCTCCACCATACAGTTACAGTAAGGGCAGCCCGGAAAAGCTTTTAATCAGCCTTTTTTAGCTTGGCTGAAGGTTTTAAAGAAGTCAGCATCTTTTTCCGCTATTAGTTTGTTGAATGACATACTGTTGCCTTGTTGTTTCGTCGCAGGTTTCCAGGCGGGAATAGCTCAATTGGTAGAGCATCAGCCTTCCAAGCTGAGGGTTGCGAGTTCGAGTCTCGTTTCCCGCTCCATAGAACCTGCCTGCCTGATTTTATGTCTGTATGTTTTGTATTTTCAGCCCACGTAACTCAGTGGTAGAGTACCTCCTTGGTAAGGAGGAAGTCACCGGTTCAAGTCCGGTCGTGGGCTCCAGTGTCTGTATTTGTCGAATAAATGGCGGAATATTGAAAACCTGTCTGAGGAGACACAGTTATGGCAAAGGAGAAATTTGAGCGGACAAAGCCGCATGTCAATGTTGGAACAATTGGTCATATTGATCACGGTAAGACGACTCTGACCGCAGCGATTACACGGGTTCTGGCAACAAAAGGTC
>JALSNT010000114.1 GCA_026986885.1 Desulfobulbaceae bacterium | reverse complement strand
GCCGTTTTTGTACGGGAGAAAAAATATGCGGAACCCGCCCCTAAAACAAAGGCGACAAGCAGCAGCAAAGCAATTTTTTTCATGTAGTTGTCTCCAGTTAAGCGATCAAGCCGTTTAAGCGTTTAAGCAGTTTAAGCCGTTTAAGCGTTTCAACGTTTGAGCGTTTCAACGTTTGAGCGTTTCAACGTTTGAACCGTTTCAACGTTTGAGCGTTTGAACGTTTAATCATTCATAATACCCTCAATTTTCTCCTGGGCCTCTTCCCATTTCAGGTAGGCCCGTTCAAGCCGACGTTCCACCTTGGCATATTCCCGGCTGGTGTGGGTCCAGGCTTCCTGATCGCCATACAGATCAGGATCGGCCATTTTCTGTTCAAGCTCGGCCTTCCGGGTCTCGCTACGTTCAATCTCTTCTTCTGCGGCTTGGCTTTGTTTCTTCCATGGACCTATTTTCCTGGCCTGCTGCCGCCGGGCATGGGCCCTTGCCCGACGCTGCGCCTTTTTATCCCCTGTCTTTACCGTGGCAGCACCCTTTCCGCCACCGGTGCCATCCCCGGCAGATGCCTCCTCTTCACGTTTTTTAGACATCTGGTAATCATCAATATTCCCCTCGTACAGCATCGCCCGGCCATCGCGAATTTCCAGCACCTTGTTGACAAAGGAATTGACAAAAAACCGGTTATGGGAAACCACGATAATGGTGCCCTCGTATTGGGCCATGGCCTCCTGCAAAACTTCCTGGGAACTGATATCAAGATGGTTGGTCGGCTCATCAAGCAGCATCAGGTTGGCAGGGCGAACCAGCATTTTTGCCAGCGCAACCCGGCTCTTCTCCCCGCCGGACAGAACCTCTACCTTCTTATCGACCTCATCACCGCTAAAAAGAAATGCCCCCAACAGAGAACGAACCCGGGTGATGGTCATATCTTTGGCCGCATGGTAAACAGTATCAAGCAGACTTAAACTCCCGGCCAGCTCCCGGGCCTGATGCTGGCCGAAATAGGTAAGGATGACATTATGGCCGAGTTTTTTCTCGCCGTCGGCCGATTCCAACCCGGCAATAATCTTCAACAGGGTTGACTTGCCCGCCCCGTTGACCCCGACCACGGCCAGCTTATCTCCCCGCTGCAGGGAACAGGTGACATCGGCAAAAACCGTCTTGTCGCCAAAGGATTTACGCAGCCCCTTCAAAGTTAAGACATCCCGGCCCGAGGGCGCTGCCGGTGGGAAGGAAAACCGCACCTGCCGCTCGCTTTCCGAAAGTTCAATCCGTTCAAGTTTTTCCAGTTGCTTGATGCGGCTCTGTACCTGACGGGCCTTGGTCGATTTTGAACGGAACCGGGTGATAAAACGCTCGCTCTGGCGGATCTGCGCCTGCTGATTGTTATAAGCGGCCCGTTCCAGTTGCAGGCGCTGTTCCTTTTCCACCAGGTATTTTGAATAATTTCCCTTGTACACCGTCAGTCTGCCAAGACTGAGTTCCCAGGTAATCTCGGTCACCCGGTCAAGAAAGGAACGATCATGGGAAATAATGATCATTGCTCCCCGATAACCACGCAGAAAATCCTCAAGCCAGGTCAGTGAATCGAGATCCAGATGGTTGGTCGGCTCATCAAGAAGGAGCAGGGCCGGTTTCTGCAGCAGGAGTTTGGCTAACAACAGCCGCATGATCCAGCCACCGGAAAAATCAGATACCGGCCGCTTCAAATCATTGCTGCCAAAACCAAGGCCAAAGAGAATCTTTTCAATCTCGGGCCGCATACGAAAGACATCCTGCCCCTCAAGCAGATGCTGCAGTTCCCCCTGCCGGGTGAGCAGTTCTTCCAGGGCAGGGTCATCCCGGTCCAGGCCGGCAAGCTCTTCTCCAATTTCTTCAAGTTCACGCTGATGGGACAACACATCATCAAAGGCGGATTCCGCCTCGTCATAGAGGCTCCGCGTGCCAAGTTCAATGGTAATTTCCTGCGGCAGATAGGCAACGGTAAACCAGGAGGCACGGCTGATGATTCCCGGATCGGTCTCCTGGATGCCGCTCATGATTTTAAGGAGCGTTGACTTACCGGTGCCGTTGACCCCGGCCAGGCCGATGCGGTCACCGCCATGTACCTGGACGCTGACATTCCGAAATATATGTTTGGCCCCGTACTGGAGGCTGAGGTTGTTAATACTAAGCATCTTTTGTTGTCAACAATTTGACGGTTCCCCGGCATTGGGACGGATCCATGTGCAGGCTGAATTTATCAAAGAGACCAAGCCCGGTCAACCGTTCTCTATTTATCGAACCCGGGCCGTAAAACGTCGAGACGTCCTGAGGAGAGATCGACAGCAACGCATGCTGGGTCCGATCAAGAGCGGTAAGGAGCTTCCGCGTCCGTTGCAGCATGAGACGGGCATTGACAAGCTCGCCGAAAGCCGGATGATAGGGTCCGGCTAAAAGAGAATTTTCCAGTTCTTCGCCGGGCTGCAGCCCCATGCGCACCACCCGGATACCGGCAGCCGTACATCGGCGCTTCATCCAGGCCACCTGCGCTGTTGCCCGCGCAAGGGTAAGCGGCCGATAGTCACCGGCCTGGTACAAACGGGCAAGGCCGCTGCCGGCAACCACCAAAACCGGATAAATACGGACAAAATCAGGAGCCAGGGAGATTACCTGATCCATGGTTTTACGCAGGCAGGCAAATGTCTGTCCCGGCAGGCCGACCATCAGCTGCAACCCCAGTTCCATCCCCGCCTGCTTCAGCAGACGGGCAGAGCGGACGGTATCCTCCGCCGTATGCCCGCGCAGGCTCTTTTGCAACACCTCATTATTCAGCGACTGGACACCAAGTTCAACAATTGTCACCCGATGGGCCTGCAGAAAAGCAATGATTTCAGCGGATATATAATCGGGCCGGGTCGACAGCCTGACATCCTGGACGCTGCCGTCGGCAATAAACGGGGCAACCGCTGCCAGCAGTTCCTGCTGACGCTTCCGTTCAAGACAGGTGAAGCTGCCGCCGTAAAAGGCCACCTGTATCCGATTCCGTTTTCTTGTCCGGGGCCGCGCTAACCAGGAACACACGATCCGGGATACTTCCCCGGCGGATACCGGTCGCCCGGTCACGCCGCTGATTTTTTTCTGGTTGCAGAAGAGACAACTGTGCGGGCAGCCTTCGTGGGGGATAAAAACGGGAATAACCAGAGGGGGTCCCTGGCGGTCACCGGAAGCATGCTGCGGAAAAAGCTGCGTCCCGGCCACTCCATCACCCACCAGGAAAGAACTCAATGGATGTGCTTCCCCTCTGCCAGTTTTTTCAGGGCGGCACCGGCGGCCAGCTGTTCCGCTTCTTTTTTACTACCGGCCCTGCCGCTGCCGAGGATTCGATCGTGAAAACGAACCGATACAAAAAAAATTTTCGCATGGGCCGGTCCCTCTTCTCCTTCCAGCACATAGCGCGGCCCCTCGTTGTACCGTTCCTGCAGCACCTCCTGCAGCCCGGACTTGGCATCGGTAAGCATCAACTCTTCCTGACGCCGGTCAATAAGTGGCGCAAAAAAGCGTTGTACAAAACGCAGGGCCTGATCATAGCCGCCATCTAAAAACAAGGCCCCGACCAGGGCCTCATAGGCACAGGAGAGTATGGACGATTTCTCCCGGCCGCCGGAGACCTCTTCCCCCTTGCCCAAAAAAAGGTAACTACCTAATTTTATAGATCGTGCCATTTCAGCAAGACCCGTTTCATTAACCAGAGCGGAACGAATACGGGTAAGATTCCCCTCACGCATCTGAGGAAACCGTTTAAAGAGGATATAGCCGACCGTTAGATCAAGGACAGCGTCACCTAAAAACTCCTGGGTCTCATTATTGTTGCCGCCATCCAGCCGCTCAAAGGAGAAAGAGCTGTGGATCAGGGCGATCTGCAACAGCCTGAGATCGGTAAAGTGATAATCAATACGCTGCTGCAGTTCCAGCAGACTCTCTTCATTATCCTGAATCAATGCGTGCAGGGTTGTCGCCATCCTGACGTTTTCCTCTTGTCAAAAAGTTTAACTATGGTATAAAGTGCCGCTACAAACATTGGGCGACGTAGCCAAGTGGTAAGGCAGTGGTCTGCAAAACCATTATTCAGCGGTTCAAATCCGCTCGTCGCCTCCAGCATATGCAGGGATTGTCCGCTCAAAACGGATAATCCCTGTTCTATTTTTGTAACCGTTCACCCAGATGCTGTTTCGCCCGCATTACCTGCATAATGTAAGCGTTTACCAGTGCCCCGCGGAGTCTACGCTTACCTATTCGTTCAAGCAGGCCGACGAGTCAGGTAAGGTAAAATGAGAAGGCTGGCCCTCCCCGACGAGTTGTGGTAATACCACGCTCAAAATTAACGCAGTCATGATGCTGCACAAAAAAAGGAGAACCAGCCATGGGTAATGTAACAATAGGAA
>JALSNT010000113.1 GCA_026986885.1 Desulfobulbaceae bacterium | reverse complement strand
CTGGCGGCGATATTGTAGCCGAATTCCCAGGTGTTTCCATCCATGTCCCGACCGGCGGTTACGCCCGGGGCCACCATTCCGGAACTGCGAACTGTGGCATCGGCATAGATGGCGCGCGCACCCGCAGCCAGCGAAAACATATCATTAATTTTATAAGAACCGGAGACTCCGAGTTCATAGACCGTCAGGGTAAATTCCCTGGCAATGGTTTCCGGGAAAGGTTGTCGCCACTCTTTAGACAAGCCCCCTGGTACGGTCCAGGACAGACCGACACGGAAATTATGATAATCCGGAGAAACGGCAAAAAAGGTCGGCAGGACAAAATCCTCCTTGTCCGATTCACCGTTAAAGTGCGATGTCCGGTTATCTGCGTAGGAAATGGATTTCAGACGAATCCATTCGGCATTTCCTTCTAAAAACCCGCGATCTTCCAGCCACGACATGTTAGCCGGGTTATAATAAGCGGTATCGGCTCCAGTGGTATATGCCACATTTGCGCCTGCCTTGGCAACGGCATTAACCGATTGCTCCGGGATACGATATCCGGAACCATACGCGGTTCCAGCGACGGCCAGGGCGAGCGCGGCTGCGCCGGTAATTGTTTTCTTCATTTCCTCTCTCCTTTCTTTGTTGGAATTTCAGCTAATTTTAGACATTTACCATCGAGATCCTGAATTAAGCATTTAACCGGCCATCGGATATGGTATCAGTTGTATACAGATACCGTTTTATCTTGTGGGTTGCGGTTTTGATGAAGGGTTCACGACGTTCCAGTATCCGCGACATCCTGGATGCCGGTGACAACTGGGCGTTAACCTCTTTGCGTATCTGTTCCAGCCGGGAAGTGATATAGATATGCCGCTGTTCCCTGGACTGCCCGGTTGTGACGGCGTCGATAAAATCGTAATCCGGATAGACCCAGGCTTCTATCTTTCCCCTGTTTTCCAGTACCAGTGATTCCACTAATAACGGATATCGATTGAGTTTGTGTTCAATGGTCTCCGGATAGATGTTCTCACCATTGGCAAGGACAATAACCGATTTTGAGCGCCCCTTGACATGGACGTTGCCCAGCTCATCAATCATGCCGAGATCACCGGTCTTGAGCCAACCGTCTTTGGTGAATGTCTCTGTTGTGGCCTCGGGGTCGTTCCAGTAGCCCACCATGACATTTGGACCCTGTACCTGAATTTCACCGATTCCGGTTATTTCATCCGGATCACCAATTCTTACTCTCACGCCCGGCATGGGTTTGCCCGTTGAGCAAAGGGTAATAGAGGTATCTCCATATGGCCCCCCGGCGACAAGGGGTGCTGATTCCGTCATACCATAGCCGATCAGATAGGGGAAATCAGCCTGCCGTAAAAAATTTTCAATTTCAGGATTAAGGGCGGCACCGCCAATCCCCATAACCATCAGGCGACCGCCGAAAAAATCCTCCAGCTTTTTCCCGATTTTCCGGTAGACAAGTTTTCTGCCGATGGAGCAACGGCACAGCAGGGAGAGCAGACTACTCTTTTCGATGGCCGGCAATATCCTTTTTTTATATATTTTTTCCATAATAAGAGGAACGATCAACATGCCATGCGGCCGCTCCCGAGCACAGATTTTCTGCAAAACCATCGGCGTAGGCGTTTTACCGGCATAGACTATCCGGCATCCCTTCAATAGAGGCATGAGAAATCCGACGGTGAACTCATAGGTATGGGCGATCGGCAGAACAGATAAAAAAACCGTTCCCGGATCAATGGCGATAATATTCCCGGCTGCCGCCGCATTGGCGCAGAGATTGGCATGGCTGAGCATGACGGCTTTGGAAAAACCGGAAGTGCCTGATGTATACAGTATGGAAGCCAAATCAGAAGGAAGCACCTTTGGAAACAAAAAATCATTTTCTTTCGCTGTTTTTGAAAAACGTGCCTGCGCGGCGGCAAAAAAAGCGGAAAAAGTCTGTGACAGCAGTACCCCGGAATCTTCTCCATAATCATCAAGGGTGACGACTACGGAAAGCTTCCTTTTTAAATCATAAATTTTTTCTATCTGTCGCTGGGTAAGAAAAATAACATCGCATTCCATTTCCGTAAGAATGTGATGGACATCAGCTTCTGGAAGATCGGGCAGCACGGGAACGGCGACCGCACCCAGGCGTACGATGGCCAGGTAGGCGGTTACCCAGTTATGCGAATTTTCCCCCAACAGGGCAACCCTGTCGCCACAGGCAACTCCAGAGGCCTGCAAATGGGCGGCAACCAAAATGATTCGCTCGCGAAACTCACGGTAGGTCAATGATTTCTCAAGAGCCATGCCAACGGCCGGGCGATCACCATATTTACGGCAGCTCTCATCAACAAGCTGATTTAAAGTATCAATGTTCTCTTGCAGAACGGGTAAATGAGCAACAGCCATACAATTTTTTCTTTGTAACTATTTAAGGAGGTATACCCAGAAACTTGCCTCTACCTGGTAAGGTAGCTGGTCGGGAGAACCTCATATCTGCTCATTTTCACCTTTAAAGCATACCTGTGCCGTTTGAAAAGATAAAAATGAGTAAAAACGGTGTATTCCTGATCAGTTACCTTGTTTCATAACCCCGGCCGAAAGTCAGGAAAAATACATGTGTAAAAATTATACCGGTTCAAAAAGTAAAGTCAAAGACAAATGCACGGTGAAAATATACCGCCCGCCTTTATAATGGGATAATTTCACCTAAATTGAGCGTTTCACATAACTTTCCTACAAAATCAGCAAGAAAAAATGCAAAAACCTTGACAAGAAGCGGAAACACATTTTACAAAGATAACAGGTGGTAACTTTTTTAATTGCTTAAAAAAATGAATCAAGACGGAGTTTCCTCTTTTTCTGCAATTTTGACATACTTCTTCTCCATGAAACATTACATTTCATCATCTTTTGTTATCCTCAGTGCCCTCATTTCCATGCTTGCCGGCATTGCCGTTGCCCAGGCCGCCCGAATACCTGTTCTGGATCTAACGGCCAAACACCTGCCCGGACGGCATTGCAAAGTAGTGAACATTGATTATCCGGAAGCTGTCGACTGGATTAATCTTGGAAAATACAACAATATCAACCTGGTAAAAAGACAGTTGACCAGACGGAGCGGAAGGAGGAACTCCGTAATCCGCCTGCCGAAAATCGGCAAGCAGATCAGCTCAAGAAGCGTTATGATTATGGATGCGGAGACCGGGGCCACACTCTTCTCCAGAGCCCCGGACAACCCAAGACAACCTGCGTCCACGATCAAAGTGCTTACCGGAATGATAGCAATCAAATCTCTGAAAAACAATGACAGTGTGAGGGTCAGCCGCCATGCTGCCTGCATGCCCAGATCAAAAATCTACCTTGATACTAAAAAACAGTACAAGGCCAACGACCTGATTAATGCCGTCCTGCTTGCTTCGGCCAATGATGCCAGTGTTGCCCTGGCTGAAAAAATAGCCGGCAATGAGCATGACTTTGCCCACATGATGACCCTGCGGGCAAGACTCTGGGGCGCAACCAAAACAATCTGCCGAACAGCAACGGGTCTGACGGCAAAAGGGCAGCAGTCAACGGCCAGAGATCTGGCAATGATTTTCCGGCATGCCATGCAGGACAGTGAATTTGCCCACCGAATGCAGCAGGTCAGGATAAAGACGTCTTTTGGGCAAACCCTGCATAATCATAACAGAGCCCTATGGCGGGTGAAAGGTGCCAAGGGCGGAAAGACGGGATACACTCTGGCGGCACGGCAAACCTATGTCGGTAAATTTTCGAGGAAAGAAGGATCAATTATTGTTGCGATCATGGGCAGCGAAACCATGTGGTCGGACATCAAAAATCTTGTCGAATATGGTTTTCTCCGCAAAAGACAGATAGCCGCCGGACAAAAGAAGAAACAAACCTTAGTGGCCGGATCAAACTCAAGATTATTGAGGAACAGGTCCCTATGACACCCTAAAATGCATAAGGACCTGCACTGAGCGATTTTCATTTTACCCTACCTGCAACAATTTAAAAAATCATCCTGTAATCATTTATCTTTTTATAAATTAATTACAGGTTAGGGAAATGATCAATTCAGGCAGGCAGGAAAAATTTTCGGTTTACTAACGCGGTATACCAAAAAAGGCCTGCGGGATATACCCACAGGCCTTTTTTGGTATTTTTTTTATTCTTTGTATAGATCTATGCGATCAAGCAAACAACATCAAATCCCGGATTCAAGCTGTCGTTCCACCATCTCCAGAATTGCCTGCCGCTTAAAGGGTTTTTCCAACGTCGCAATATCACCTAAATAACCGGCCATCGTTAAATAACGTTCCGCTTTAATGGCTCCTCCGCCGGAAATAGCCAGGATACGCATATCCGGGTAATCTTTAACAAGCTCCATGATAAATTTCAGCCCATCCTTCACCGGCATAA
>JALSNT010000112.1 GCA_026986885.1 Desulfobulbaceae bacterium | reverse complement strand
CCTTAAGATTGATTAAACCGGGGATATATCAAAGTAAGTTACCTTATTATCAAGAGTATACGACAGAAAAAATATTATATGAAGGTATTTATAAAATTTTTTTCATTTTTTTGAAAAAAAGAAAATTGGTGCCCATTCTCCTTTAATTCCTGAAAAAAAGAAACGAAAGGTACCAATGCTGTAAAGGTGTAATCGGTGTGAGGTTAATAGATACGGCAGCTCAAACCCAGAGTGAAACTATTTTGAAATCAAGGACGTTCACGAGGCCCCTGTCGGTTATTTTCAGCGTGGGAATAACGGGCAGTGCCAGGAAGCTGAGCAGCATGAACGGATTTGTTATCCGTACCCCCATTGTTTTTGCCTTTTCATTGATCAAGGTTAACTGTTGCGCAACATCTACCGATGCCTGGTTGGACATCAACCCGGCAACAGGCAGGGGAAGAATATGGCTGCCGTTATCGGTGACCACGCAAATTCCACCACCTGCTTCGGCGATGAGCCGGGCAGCCGTGAGCATATAATTATCACTACTGCCGACTATGACAAGATTATGTGAATCATGGGCAACTGTGGAGGCGATGGCACCATTGGAGAATCCGAAACCACGCACAAAGCCGTTGCTCATGCCGCCTCCGGCATGATGACGTTCGATAACGGATATCTTGAGAAGGTCCCGATCGGGATCTGCGACAGCATAACCGTCTGTAATCGCCGGTTCAACTTCGTCCATATTGGTAACAATTTGATCTTCGATACAGGTAATGACGCGGATTTTTTTCTTTTTTTGGTGTACCGGGATGCGAAAATCAACCTTGCTCCAGTCAATATGAACGGAGTTATCTCCCTTATCTACCCCGGCAACTGCAAATCGTTTTGCATCAAAATCAAGGCACCGACCGTCCTGGTACACGGGCCGTCCATTTTTATAGACCCTGTCGATGGTGAATTTATTAAGGTTATCCAGAACCACAAGATCGGCCATATACCCGGGAGCAACAGCTCCCCGCATTGTCAGACCGAAGCGCTCCGCAGGATTGATGGTAACCATTTGCAGAGCGCTGATCGGATCCAGTCCCAGGGTGACTGCCTTACGCAGGATAGCGTCAAGATGTCCTTTATCCACAAGATCATCGGGATGCCGATCATCGCTGACCAGCAGGAACCGTCGGCAGGTTGCAGCCGTAACCAGGGGCAGCAGCGCTTCCAGATTTTTTGCCGTCGAACCTTCTCGAATAAAGATATACATACCGGCACGCAGTTTTTCCCGTGCCTCTTCAAGGGCCGTACATTCGTGGTCGGAACTGATTGCGGCCGCGCAGTATGCCTGCAAGTCACTGCCGCCGACCCCGGGCGCATGGCCGTCAATGACCATGTTGCGTTGCCGGGCGGCATCAAGTTTGGCCAACACCTGTTCATCCCCGAAGATCGTGCCGGGAAAGTTCATCATCTCTCCCAGACCGACAACTTCAGGCAGATCGAGTAACCCGGCGATATCCCTGCTCGATAGGGTTGCCCCACTTGTTTCCAGGTCGGTTGCCGGAACGCAGGATGGGGCCGTGGCGACAATGTCAACAGGGAGATCTTTTCCAATATCCAGCATGTATTGTATGCCTTTAAGGCCTAAGACGTTGGCAATTTCATGGGGATCGCAGATGACGGTTGTTGTTCCCCTGGGGATGACGGCTTCCGCAAAGCGCACGGGCGAGAGCATGGAACTCTCAATATGGATATGGCCTTCTATGAAACCGGGGCTGATAAATTTTCCGTTCAGGTCAACTTGATGTTCACCCTGGTAGCAGCCGATTCCGGCAATACGATTACCGCAGATACCGACATCGCCGGCAATGATTTCCTTGGAAAATACATTGATAATGGATGCATTTTTAAGTACCAGCTCACAAGGTTGTTCGCCCCGGGCACATCGGAGGAGGTGTTGAATGGTTGCGATGTCGGTGTCTATGGAATTATCAATGGTCATGGAGTAGTTTTCAGCCTTTTTTAAGTTTCTTTTTGAAGCGATCGTTGACCGAGTAGACAAAGGCCAGCACTTCGGCTATGGCCTGGTACAGTTCGGGGGGAACCTCTTCGCCCACCGGAACAGTAGCCAGCAGTTCGACCAGGTCCGGGTCTTTCTGGATATGAATACCTGCTTTTTCCGCCCGTTCAATAATAGTTTCAGCTATCAGACCTGAACCCCCGGCCAGGACCTGGGGTGCCGCTGCCTTTTGTTCATCATAGCGCAGGGCAACAGCTTTTTTGGGTTTTTCTGATGGGGATGCCATGGTCTTATGCGTTGGTATCAAGTACTCCGGTTGTTGCGCCTGTTACATCGGCAAACAGCTCGGTTATCGGATCTTTTACCCCGGTAAGAAATTGTACGGATTTCAGCCTGGCTGCGGACAGCCGATTTTCCAGTTCCCGGCGATTTTCAGAGAGAAATTTTGTTCGTTCGGCATCCTGGGAAAAAAAACGAATCCCCAGTCCTGAATTGTCCTGCTGCAGTTCGATGCGCAGATTTCCCAAACCTTCCAACTGGAGATGGAGTGAATAGCGTTTTTTTGCTGTATTTTCCTGTTGCTGATCTTGTTGGGGATTATCCGGTTCGATCAGGAGAAAACCCTGGTTCAGAAACGGCAGGGGGAGCGGCAGGACAAAGATTGATTCACCGGCAAGGCGGATCTGCAACATCTGGAAGAGTTCAAGCATGGATGTCAGTTGTTCGGCCTGGTGCTGCAGTGGTTTATTACCGGTTAGAGCATGGCTGATCTCAAGCAGTGTTCCTTTCAGAGTTTTGGCGGCTTCCTCTGTTTTTCCCTCGGCCAGTAATTGTTCCAGATTTGTTCCCAACCGACCGATTATTTTTTTCAGGTTGCGGCCATCGGCAGCTGTGGGTGCTTGCTGTTTTGTCTCTGCAAGGAGATTTCCGGTTAAGGCAAGCAGATTGAGCAACAGGGATGATGGCGATTGCCGGCTGTCTTTGGGCAGCAGCCCGGCAAGTGCTTCCTTCAGTCCACTTTCACTGATGTCTTGTTGACCGGTTATGAGATTGAGCAACAGCTTGAATTCCTGATCGGCATCCGGGTCTTTGCCGGCAAGCAGAAGCTCCGGCACTGAGATATCCGGCCCCTGTTGCCGCACCTGTTGCATAAGCTGCTGGACAAGCGCTCGGCTGGAATCGTGTTCCGGCAGGGTATGGAGAAGGTTTTCGATGAAGGTAGACAGTGTGGTTCCGGCCTTGCCGGCGGACTCCGGCCCGGTCCGGGCGATAATATCGGTCAGCAGCTCGGCAAGCTGGTTAGCCGGCGCATTTTTTTGAACAGGGGGTTGGCTAAACAGGGCTGTTGCCCTGCCGTAGAAGTCTATGGTCTCCCTGGCGGCTCCGGAAAGCTGTTCCTGCGGTAGCTGACCGGCCAGCTCAAGGGTCTTTGGCAGGAGACTGCCTTCATTGACGAGTAGATGAAGGGATTTGCCTATATTTCGGGTCAGGGTGCCGGATAGTATTTGCAGGGTAATGTGTGGCTTTGTGCCGGTTACCTGCAGGTTAAGGCGTTGACCGATGCGCAGCGGTGCTTTGGAATCGGCAAGCCATTGCCGGCCCTCCACGTCCAGAATGAATTTATTATCCGATTTACCGGTAATCCGACCCTGGAATATTTTTCCCTGGTTAAAAGGGGTCTGCTGTTGTTTGCTGTCCTGATAGAGTTTAACCCCGTCAACGCGGAGACTGGGAGTTACTGAAATAACAGGTACCATGGCAGGTAGCCGGGTCTATTCGACCCGAACCTTGTTGCGTAACTGACGTCGTTGTTCCTGCAGGCAGCTGGAAATAATTATGTCCCTGGCCTTTCCCTCTATCTCTGTAATATTAAAGGCAACCTGGAAACGTTTTTTGCGTAGTCTGTAGGTCCGGACAACTTTGGCCACGCAGACAACAGGCGCCGACTGGTCCGGCAGATTGATTTCCAGCTGGATGTTGTTTATAGAGGCGGGTTTTTCGGAAAAAATGGCAAGTACGCCGCCGCCGCTGAGATCAATGGTGGTGCCGTCAATGGTCCAGGCCTTATTCTTCTTTTCCCGGGGACCGGGTTGATAAGAGGCACGAATCGGCGCCCTGATCATTACCCGGAAATATTCACGCAAAGATTCCGGACTGATGGATTCAAGAGCTGTGCAGAGGGCGGTGCGGTCCCCTTCGATACTGTCTATCCGGACATTGAGGTTAATTGAACTGTCGCCATGTTTGACAATCAGTCGACATTTGTCGGTATATGCAAAATTTTTGGAATCCAGGGCGTGGGGTGCAAAGACGAGAGAGAAGCAAGGTGCTTTTGTTTTTTTAAAAATGCAGTTCAGCCGCTGGTCTTCTCCCTCATTAATGGGGATATCCACCGTTGCCATTGCATTGTCATGGAACTGATTTATAATTTTCGTTATACCGG
>JALSNT010000111.1 GCA_026986885.1 Desulfobulbaceae bacterium | reverse complement strand
GTGAATGCCGGCTGACAAAACCTGAATTTACAGAGAATGTATACTGAGAGTTACGACGGATAGCAAGGGTATTTTCCCGTATGCTCCGTACGGATCCGGAACCGAAAAATGATAAAATGAGCCGGGACGACATATTCCAACATATTGATAAAAAAGCTGATTTCACCTTTAACGACCAGGTCGCCGAGGTCTTTGACGATATGGTGCACAGATCCGTTCCCCTCTATGAAACGGTAATTGACGCCATAGTCCGCCTTCTTAACCACCATTTCACCGACGATCTTACGGTCTATGACCTGGGATGTTCCACGGGAACGACCCTGATTGAACTTGCCAAACGGCTTGACCAGCGTCCGCTCCAACTAATCGGCATTGACAACGCCCCTCCCATGCTGGAAAAAGCCCGACGAAAAGCGGCAATGTTCCGTAAGACGGATTGCCTGCGGTTTATCCGGGATGATATTACCAGCTGTCCTCTGCCGGATGTCGATGCCGTCATATGTAACTACACCCTGCAATTTATCAGGCCTCCGCTCCGCAGAATGATGGCTGAACGCCTGTACCAGGCCCTTAGACCAGGCGGCATTCTCATTATCTGCGAAAAGGTACTGGCAGCAGGATCATTTCACCATCCGTTTATCGATATCTATCATGATTTCAAGCGGGAACAGGGGTATTCCGAACTTGAAATAGCCGGCAAACGTGAGGCCCTTGAAAATGTGCTGATACCCTTTACCGTTGACGAAAACCTGACGCTCCTGCGCAATGCCGGCTTCTCCCAGGTGGAAATTTTCTGCAAATGGTTTAACTTTGCCGCTTTTGTCGCCTTGAAGGAGAAATAATGGATTACCGGCACTATTTTCCCACCGCCGACATTCACTCCCTGAACAAGATTCTGAAAAAAAAGAGGCAATGGGTCAATCAAGCCAAAAAAGGATTCCTCAGATATCGCGAACCGTTTTTGTCCGTCAGCCATCTCCGGGCCCGGCAAAATAACTTTGCGGGAGACACGGTGACCATCGGGGGAGCTGATGAAATCAGTCCCGGGGAAAGGAAGCTGGTCCGGCAGGTTCTTCAGGGATTCATGCCATGGCGCAAAGGACCGTTCCGAATTTTTGACATTGATATCGATGCGGAATGGCAGAGTCAGCGCAAATGGAACCGCATGCTGCCTCAACTTCCGGACTTAGGAAATAAAATCATCGGCGATATCGGATGCAATAACGGCTATTACATGTTCCGAATGCTGCCGTACCAGCCTCGCCTGGTACTTGGCTTTGAGCCTTATGTCCAGCATTATTACACATTTCGCACCTTAAACGGTTTTGTCCGTAATGAAGATCTGCGCATTGAACTGTTAGGCATTGAACACCTGCCGCTTTTCCCGAACTGCTTTGACGTTCTTTTCTGTCTGGGGATTATTTATCATCGGCGCTCACCGCTTGACGCCCTGCATGATGTATTCAATGCCTTGAAACCGGGCGGAACCCTGCTGCTTGAATCCCAGGCCATTGCCGGAGAGGATCCGGTTGCCCTCTTTCCTGAAAAAACCTATGCCAAGGTTCCGGGCACCTGGTTTGTCCCCACTGCCTCCTGCCTGAAAAACTGGCTGCTCAGATGTGGTTTCACCGAGGTTAAACAGTTTTGCATGCATCCGATGAGCAATCTCGAACAACGCCGGACAGACTGGATGACCTTTGAGTCCTATGATGATTTTATTCAGCAGGATAATCCGGCGCTGACCATTGAAGGCTATCCGGCCCCGTGGCGCGTCTTTTTTTCAGCGACAAAAACGTAAGATCCGGCGCAGGCAAAATTTTAAAAACCCAAAAAAATAGCCGTTTTTTTCATGATTAACACCGCATCTTCCTGCCGCTGTTTTCTCTTTTCTCGATCACGTGGGGAAAATAGGCTTGAAAAAGTACGAGCTAACCGCTATTGAACGTAAACAAAAGAAGAAAAAAATTTATAATCCTTGGGAACCGGACCAACGTTACAGGTTACGGCCACAATGAACATATGAAATCCGTAAACGTTCACCAGCATCCCATCTTCGTCCGATCAGGCCTCCTCACATAGCGGGCTATAGACTCGTCGGCCTGCTTGAACGAATAGGTAAGCGAAGACTCCGTGTGGCACTGGTAAACGTTTACATTATACAGATAATGCGGGCGAAACAGCATCTCGGTGAACGGTTACTGAAATCCCATCGCACCGGCAAGGACAGCCTGTTGTCCATCGGGATTTTCGGATAAACAAAATAACCTTCCTGGTCAGAAGCAAAAGCTGTCAACTTAGGGTTGCAAAAAGAGGGGAATAAACAATGAATGCAAATGAATGTACACTGTTTCACGGCGGTCTGAAAGGCGCGGAAACCGTCTTTGGTGAAAACGCAGAAAAAACAGGCGTCAACGAAGTTATTTTTACCTTTGAGGGGCACCGGCTCAATCGGGATAAAAATCCCATCATGCTCTCGGAAGAAGAGCTGCAACGTGGTGACATCTCCATGGAGATCGCCTCCCGAATGATGAATCGCACCTATTACGAAACCGAAAAAATCAGGCGGGTTCTACAGTCGATTTTTCACATGGTCAACAAGGGGCATCAGGTTTTTGTCATCGGCGTCATCCTGCCGGACAACTCGGTAAAAGGCGGAACCGGCTGGGCTGTTGAACTGGCCAAACTCTTTAACCGGCCCCTGCATGTCTTTGATCAAAATCAAAACAAATGGTTTACCTGGAACAACGGCTCCTGGGAAGAAGATACTCCGAAAATCACCTATGATACCTTTGTCGGCTCCGGAACCAGATATCTCAGCGATGAAGGCAAGTCTGCCATAGAGCAACTCTTTGCCGACAGTTTTCAGTCCTGACGGCGTTATAAAATTTTGATCCGCCGCCTCGCGTATGCCGGGATGGAACAAGATATACTATTTCCTGAATTCAGTGCCTTGCTCCTCAGTTTCTGTCATAAAAACAAGAAATTTTTAAGACACTGTGCAGGAGCCGGCCCCTGCCGGCGATTGGACGTTTGTTGCATCTGGTAAGATTATCGCGCGCAGGGGCGCGCTCCACTGCTGCGGTTCAAAATTCTCCAGTTCGATATTCTATATTCGCAGTTCTGTTGCCTTGCGGGTGAAACCAGCCTTAGGTATTTATATAGTCATACCCCATCCCGACATACTCTTTTTCAAAGTCTCTCCGGTGTGCTTCCGTCCAACAGGCAGGCGAATGATGACAAAAAAACGAACTCCCATGGCAATTATGCCATGCTGTTCGTCCCTGTAAATTGAACTCGCCCGGATATTCCTTCCTCCCTCCCGGTGACACCCAATTCTTTCACAAAATTCGTCCCCTGATCTCCCGCAGACACGCATGCACTTGCATCTCTTTTATTTTCCGGGTATAACTCCTGTCAAATTGAATACATTGAGATTTTTTTACGAGTTTATCATTTATGACTACGGAAAAATTACATATAATTATAACCGGTGAATCCGGCAAAGGCCGCACTTTTCTTATTAACAGAAAAAGACTGCATACCCTTATTTCAGTCGGCACCTTCTCCATCGTTCTACTCTGCATCATCACCATTACCGGCTGTTACCAATGGCGGCAAAACAGCACCCTGAAACACAAAATTGCCCGGATGACGCAAGCAGACAACTGTGCCTCCCGGCACATTGAAGAGGAACTTGCGCAGACAAAGGCGGAACTGACCAGGATACGCCTGCAACACCTTAAAATCATTGATAGTTACGAGACCCGCATCGCCGACCTGCAGCATAAACAGGACAAACTGTACGCCGGCAGTATCAATCGGCTTGCCAAACAGAGTAAAATCATTAAAACCCTGATGGAACAGATCGGCATCAAACTTGAAGTCGATGAAGACCCCGGTCACAGCGGCGGCCTCTATATTGATCCAAACGTAAAAACCGGCAGCGAACTTATTGACACTACTGATCGTTATCTGGCCGCCCTGCAGCAACTGCCCCTTGCCCGGCCCATGAACACAAGAATAACGTCCCGTTACGGCGTCCGTATTGATCCGATTAACCACAGAAAAGCCTTTCATGCCGGGATTGATTTCAGGGGAAGGACCGGCGACAAGGTACATGCCACCGGTGACGGCATTGTTCGGAGATCTTCCTATAACCATGGGGGATTCGGCAACTGCATCGTGATTGATCACGGCAAAGGCTATCAAACATTATATGCACATCTCAGCAAGCGATTAGTCAAGGTCGGCGACAGGGTAAACCGGGGCCAGGTTATAGGACTTGTGGGCAATACCGGTCGCAGTACCGGATCACATTTGCACTATGAAGTGCATCATAACAAAAAGACCATTGATCCCATGAAATTCCTTCGCATAGCCAAGCTTCTCACGAAAAAATAATCCCCTCAAAACCATGGCATTTTTTACCAGAAAAGACACCCTGCAGGATGA
>JALSNT010000110.1 GCA_026986885.1 Desulfobulbaceae bacterium | reverse complement strand
ACCGGTCAATGATTCCGTTGAACCTATGATAAGATAGCCGTCCGGTTCAAGAATATCGGCAATTTTATTAAATAATTTTTTTCGATCTTCCAGGGTAAAGTAAATAGCCACATTACGGCAGAAAACAATATCAAATTTTCCCAGACCGGCAAAGGGCAGCATCAGATTGAGTTTTCGAAAATTAGCCATTATCCGAATCTCGTCCTTGATCTTCCAGAAACCACCGGCCAGGGTAAAATATTTATTCAGTTTGTCCCGGGACAAACCACGTTCTATTTCAAATTTATTATATTTTCCTATGCTGGCCTGTCTGACTGCCGCATCGGAGATATCCGTACCCAGCAGTTTGATATTATATTTTGAGGTATCTCCCAGCAGTTCCTTTAAGACAATGGCTATGGAATATACTTCCTGGCCCGTGGATGAGGCGGCGCTCCAGATGCGGATCGGGGTTTTTAAACGAGGTGATTTTGGAGTCCGGGCATCGATCAATTCCGGCAGGATCTTGTGTCGAAGCAGTTCAAAAGGACCGTTGTCACGGAAAAAAAGGGTTTCATTGGTGGAAATGGCATCAATGATCTGCTTTTCAATCACCTTGCGGGCATCACGCTTTGCCTTTTGATGCAGTTGGCGGTAATTGCTGCACCCATGTTCTTCGGCAATAACGGAAAGTCGCGTCTCCAGGAGATATTTTTTGGAGGCATCAAGGTGGATTCCGGAAATATCATGGATATAGCCGGTGATCAGTTTCAGCTCTTCAGAAGTTATTTTGATCATACGCGCGCCGAGGCTTCATCATCCTTTGACCGTTTTGACAATTTCCGCAGCAATCCTGTCCAGCGGAGCGACCACGTCGACAAGACCCTTTTCGGCAGGGGCTTTCGGCATTCCGTAGACAACACAGGATGATTGATCCTGACCGATAACAACGGCACCCTTTTGTTTCAGGATTTCCAGTCCTTTTGTTCCGTCCGATCCCATACCCGTCATGATAACCGCCGTGGTTCTGCCCACATAATAGTCGGCCACCGAGCGGAAGAGATAATCGACCGAGGGTCGACAGGAATTTTCAGGCGGGTCATTGGTGAGTTTGATCAGGCGATTTTGTCCATCGGTGGAAGCGACAAGTTTCATCTGTTGACCGCCGGGCGCAATATAGGCGATATTGGGAAGAATTGGTTCACCATTTTCGGCTTCTTTTACGGTAAGGGCGCATTTTGCATTCAAACTTGCCGCCAGGGATTTGGTAAACACCGGCGGCATGTGCTGGACGAGAACAACGGGCACCCCGAGATCGCCGGGCAGCATGGGCATCATCTTGCCAAGGGCATTGGGCCCGCCGGTTGAAATACCGATGGCAATGATTTCCGACTTGGAGCGGCGAACACCTCTTGCCGATGGTGCCGAGGCTGTGACCCGGGCAGCGGGTCGCGGCCTGCGCGGCGGGGGAGTTCTTTTATTGTTCGGCCGACCTCCGCCCATGGAACCGACCGTTGTTCTGCCGGTTTGAAATGCCTTGATCAGGGGCGTCAGCATTGTCCGTAACTGTTTTTTGCTGTCAACGATGTTGGTGGTGTTGGGTTTGAGCAAAAAATCATAGGCGCCCAGCTCCAACGCCTTCATGGTCATGTGGCCGCCCTCGGATGTAAGGGTGGATACCATAATCGCACTGACGTTCGGCGCCTCCCGTCGCAGATGTTCCAAAACCTCAATACCGTTCATTTCCGGCATTTCAATATCCAGGGTCAGAAGATCCGGCTTTAAGGTGCGTATCTTTGACAGGGCGATCTTGCCGTTATGGGCAACGCCGACGACATCGACACCCGGAATTTCCTGTAAGACATCACTGACGGCCTTGCGGTAGACGATGGTGTCATCGACTACCATGACTTTAATTTTTTTAGCAAACATGGGTACCTTAAAAAGAAAAAAATATAAAGAGAACTTAAAACCTTAATTGAGCGATTTTCATTGCGCCCCAGGCTCACTGGTTCCACCACGCCCATGGCGTGGTGAACCGTAATCATCGCATCACTATAGGTCTGTCTCAAAGATTTTCCGTTAAGCAGGTAAAGAATTTTTACCCTGTCAGTTGCCATATATGAATGCTTGATAGAATTCCATGGCCAACAAGGGCGCGGAGCGCCGGAAAAAACGTTCACCACGCAATTGGCGTGGTGGAACGAGGATAAAAAATTCTGTTCCTGGACAGACATTAATTATCAAAATTACCGGCCCGGGCGTGATGTCTCTCCTTGTCAATGCGCAGTACCTCGTCAACATTGAGGATGCCGATCAGCTTGTCTTCGGTTTTATAGACACCGGTAAAAAAACGGCCCTGGATACCGCTCATATTGGCGGGTGCCGATTCAATCCGGTCGGGATCGGCCATGACAACATCGCTGATACTCAATACCAGCAGGCCGATATGCTCACCAGGGGCATTGATGATGATATTTCGGGGATCATTTCCCAGGTCGGTCTCGCCTAATCCTAATTTTTTACCGAGATCGACAATGGTAACGATCTGGCCGCGCAGGTTGAGAATGCCGGTAACATAATCCGGGGCCTGGGGCACCTTGGTCATTTCCATGAGCTTGTTGATTTCCTGGACCTTCAGGATGTCCATACCGCACAGGGCATCACCGACATAAAATGTGGCCAGCTCAAGGATGTTTTTTTCCGCTTCCGATTCAGTATTCATGCTTTTGTCAGTGGTATTGGTTATTGTGTGGTTTGTATATTTAAATTTTTCAATCAGGACAGTAGTAGGTCTGCTTGAGTGCAGCGAAAACGGACAGGAAATTTCCGTCATCAATGTCCGGTTTCGCGGAACTCAACCAGACCTACACTATCTACACCTAAGGAGGAATACCCGCAACCTGACATAACTACGAATATCGAATATTGAATATCGAATATCGAATATCGAATATCGAATTGCAAATCGCAGAAGCAGGTGCGTACCTCCAAAGTCTCGCAGAGTAGTAGTAGGTCTGCTTGAGTGCAACGAAAGCGGACAGGAGATTTCCGTCATCAAAGTCCGGTTTCGCGGAGCTCAACCAGACCTACACTATCTACACCTAAGGAGGAATACCCGCAACCTGACATAACTACGAATATCGAATATCGAATATCGAATATCGAATATCGAATTGCAAATCGCTAAAGCAGGAGCGTGCCTCCAAAGTCTCGCAGAGTAGTAGGTCTGCTTGAGTGCAGCGAAAGCGGACAGGAGATTTCCGTCATCAAAGTCCGGTTTCGCGGAGCTCAACCAGACCTACACTATCTACGCCTAAGGAGGAATACCCGCAACCTGACATAACTACGAATATCGAATATCGAATATCGAATTGCAAATCGCAGAAGCAGGAGCGTACCTCCAAAGTCTCGCAGAGTAGTAGGTCTGCTTGAGTGCAGCGAAAGCGGACAGGAGATTTCCGTCATCAATGTCCGGTTTCGCGGGGCTCAACCAGACCTACATTTTATACGATTTATTGGGTATCTGTTTAATCAATTTTAAATTTTTCAATCAGGGTGCGCAGGTTTGCCGCATAATTTTTCAACTCATCGGCCTTTTCCTTGACCTGACCTGTTCCCTGGGTAATTTCTTCGGCAGCATGGCTTACCTGGGAAATATCCGAGGCGATTTCCTGGGAGACGGTTGAACTTTGGGCCACATTTTCCGCCACCTCGCCGATCCCCTGGCCCGCCTGTTGGATATTGGTGGTCAGCTCGGTCATGGTTCCGGCCTGCTCATCCAGGGCAGTGGCGATATTGGAGACAATCTCATCAATCTCATTGATTATTTCAGTGATGGTTTTTATCCCATGAACGGTAACACTGGTGGAATTCTGAATACCCTCGATGCGCTGTTTGATTTCACCGGTGGCCTCGGCCGTCTGTTTGGCCAGATCCTTGATCTCATTGGCGACCACGGCAAATCCCTTACCTGCCTCACCGGCCCGGGCAGCCTCAATGGTGGCATTTAAGGCCAGCAGGTTGGTCTGGGAGGATATTTCAGTGATGGTTTCCGTTACCTTGCCGATGTCCTGGGCTGAATTGCCGAGTTCATCCACCTTTCTGGTAATGTCAACAGCCTCTTTTACCGCTTGATCAGTTATATCCTTGGCCTTGCCGGTCGAGGTTCTGATTTCTCCTACCGTGCTGCCGATCTCTTCGGTGGCTGCGGTCATCATGTTGACATTGGCAGCGGCCTCTTCGGTGGCAGCTGCCACACTGCCCATGTTGGCACTCATCTCTTCGGCCGCTGTTGCCACAGATTCTGAGCGCTGGGCCGTTTCCGAGGCCTCAATATCCATGGTATCGGAGACCTGGGAAAGGTTATCCGAGGACTGGTGCAGGTCGCTGCTGTTCTGTTGAATATCCTGCACCATTTTGCGGGTATTTGCTATCAGTGCATGCACCGAGGCATTGAGTTCTGAAAATTCATCCTGA
>JALSNT010000109.1 GCA_026986885.1 Desulfobulbaceae bacterium | reverse complement strand
TTCACGATATCTGCCTTGTATCAGCCTTGAATTTTTGCGACATAATCGATGGCATCCTGTACCGTGGCGATTTTTTCGGCATCTTCATCGGGAATTTCGACATCAAATTCTTCTTCCATTGCCATAATCAACTCAACAAGGTCAAGGGAATCTGCACCGAGATCATCAACAAAAGATGCCCCGGGAACAACTTTCTCCTTATCAACACTGAGCTGCTCAACAATGATATCCGTCATTTTATCATCAATGGCCATCGCTTATCTCCTCTATGGTTTTTTTATTTGGGCGGAATTACCGTCATAACAACTAATAAATGGTTAACACAGTTCATTCTAAATTGAGCGTTTCACCCATCCGCAATCTGCGGGCAGCGCGAAGCTTACCGGCAACCTGCAGCTCTTTAAAAAGAAAACATATTATAATCATTTATCTTTTTTTATTTGCAAATGGCTGAAATGCTCAATTTACTATCTTAACAAATATTTTCGTGTTTTTTGTTGTGGCAGAAAATAAATTCGAAATCCAAATACCGAAATACGAAACAACTTCCAACTCCGTAGTATTTCAATGACACAAACAAGGGCAATTTACAGTATCAAGCATTGGAACCATTTTGATTATTCGCCCCATGGTTATTGGATATTGTTTCGAATTTGATGTTTCTTATTTCTAATTTTCCGGTTTATCCGGGTCAGGTTATTATAGAAAACCTATGTCCGATACGGAAACAATATTTAATTTCCCATATACATACCGCCATTAACATGCAAAGTCTGTCCGGTCAAGTAGCTGCTTTCCTCTGATGCAAGAAAAGCCACACAACCGGCAACATCTTCCGGGGTCCCCAGACTGCCCAGAGGTATGCGGGCGCGAATCATTTCCTGTATTTCCTCGGAAAGAGAACTCGTCATGTCCGTGACAATATAACCCGGCGCAACACTGTTGACCGTTACCTGCCGTGGAGCCAGCTCTCTGGCCATGGACTTGGTAAGACCAATAATGCCGGCCTTGGCGGCACTGTAATTTACCTGGCCGCCATTACCTAAAAATCCGATGACGGAACTGATATTTATAATCCGGCCCCAACGTTTTTTCATCATGCCGCGCATCACGGCCTTGGAACAGAGAAATGCCCCTTTTAAATTAGTATCCAGGACAAGGTCCCAATCTGTTTCCTTCATCCGGGCCATGAGACCATCACGGGTAATACCTGCATTATTCACTAAGATCTCAGGGGCTGCTGATTCTGCAGTAATTTCCTTTATCGCCTGTAAAACGGCTTTATTGTCGGCGACATCAAAGCCGATGGCAAAGCCCTTGCCACCCTTTTTTTCAATTTCCGCCACGGTCTCGTCGGCGGCATCCCGATTGGAGACATAGTTAACCCAGATATTGCAGCCAAGAGCGGCCAGGCGAAGACAAACGGCACGACCTATTCCCCTGCTGCCGCCGGTAACCAGCGCAATTTTTCCCTGCAGGCTCATTTTCGCGCCTCCTTGATTTTCCGGGTGAGAGCGGGGACGACTTCAAACAGGTCCCCGACAATACCATAGGTGGCAATATCAAATATCGGAGCGTCCTGGTCACGATTTATTGCCACAATAATTTTGGCGGATTGCATTCCGACCGCATGCTGGATTGCCCCTGAAATACCGCAGGCAATATAGAGTTTCGGACAAACGGTTTTTCCGGTCTGGCCAACCTGGTGGGGATAAGATACCCAGCCGGCGTCAACGGCTGCTCTCGAAGCTGCCAGTGCGCCACCAAGTTCATCTGCCAGTTCACGGATTATTGCAAATCCCTTCTCGCCTTCCAGTCCGCGACCGCCGGCAACAAGTACCTCCACCTCCTGAATATTGACCTGATCATTCTCCGCCCGGACGGTTTCCAGCACCTCAATCTCCGAAGCAAGTAAATCCCGGCCCATGTCCACCTTGACGACCTCTCCCCTGCGCGAATTATCAGGCTCAAGGGGCGCCATGACATTGGCACGCACAGTTGCCATCTGCGGCCTGGAGCGAGGACATTCAATGGTGGCCATGATATTTCCACCAAACGCGGGCCTGGTCTGCAGCAACATACCGTCCTGTCGACGAATGGCCAGTTGGGTGCAATCGGCCGTCAGACCGGCCCCTAATGCAGTTGCAACCTGTGGAATAACAGATCGTCCAATGGCGGTAGCACCGGCAAGGACAACCTCGGGTTTTTTCTCCCGGATCAGCCATGCAAGTACCCGGCCATAGACATCTTCTCGATACTGGGCAAGAGCAGGATCATCAACAAGATACACCTCATCAGCTCCTCCGGCAATCAACTGATCACACCAGCCCTCGACGTCATTGCCGAGAAGTACGCCGGAAAGCGCAACCCCGCGATCGTCGGCAAGTTGTCTTCCTATACCGAGTAATTCAAAGGAAACAGGAGCAACAACACCATGCCGGGATTCAATAAAAACCCAAATCCCGGACCAGTCACCAAGATCCCCTGCGTCCGGTACCTCGATATCATCAATGGACAACGCGTCCACATCGCATGCATCCACACAGGTTCCGCACAACGTACAGCTGTCGCCAACAACTGCACAATCATCAATAACACTGATGGCACCAAAGGGGCAACACTCCTCGCAGGCGCCGCAACCGATGCATATGTCACTGTCAACTTTTAACATATTAAATCCTTTATTCGTAACAGGAGACAGAAATAAGAGGTCGGATGACAGTCTAATTCCTGCCTGCGGCGTTCATAACCGCGGTTGACTACTCTTATGCCCCTCTGTTGCATTGTTTGTTATGTCGTTATGACACGACGCCCTCATCGGTTTATAATACATCCTTTATATGTTCCACCAATTGCTTGACCTGTTCATCAACGGTACCGGAAAAAATTTTCCTGTCCCCTCTTGCTTCCGGTGCGAAAACCTGCACAACCTGGGTGGGTGATCCGGCAAGGCCTATACACTGTTCGGCAGCTCCGATATCGGCTGCTGAAAGGGTGCGAATTTCCGCTTTCTTAGCCCGCATCTTTCCTTTAAGAGACGGTATTCTCGGTTCATTGATGTCTTTGACGACCGTCAACAATGCCGGCAACGGCAGGCGAACAACATCATAGCCGTCATCCATCATCCGCTCAACAATTATAGCATCGGAGGCTACTTCCCGAATTTTCTGTACACAGGTAACATATGGCCTCTGCATGCGTGATGCCATGCCTGGACCAACCTGGGCGGTATCGCCGTCGATGGCCTGCTTGCCGCAGAGAATCAGATCAGCATCGCCAATGGTCTCAACGGCCTTAACCAGGGTATAGGAAGTCGCCCATGTATCCGCGCCGGCAAAGGCACGGTCTGAAACAAGGACTCCGTCGTCGGCTCCGCAGGCAATGGCCTCCCGCAATACTGCGGTTGCCTGGGGAGGTCCCATGGACAGGGCGGTTACCGTACCACCGCCGGCCTCCTTGATGCGAACAGCCTCTTCCAGGGCATGCCGGTCAAAGGGATTCATAATGGACTCCACCCCTTCCCTGGCCATGGTATTTGTCTTTGGATCAAGGCGTACGTCTTTGGTATCCGGTACCTGCTTAATACAGACTATGATTTTCATATTTATTTTATTTTATTTTATTCGCTACAGAGTCACGTTCATTTACACCTGAATTGTGAGCAAATACTACGCATACTCCTTGTTGAGTTCCTGGCCAATAACATTGCGTTGAATTTGATTCGTCCCCTCGTATATCTGCAAAATTTTGGCGTCCCGCATCATTTTCTCAACAGGATACTCTTTCATGTAGCCATAACCACCAAGTACCTGAACGGCATCGGTGGTTACCTTCATAGCCATATCCGTGGCAAACACCTTGCTCATAGCCGAAGGCTTGCTTATATTTTTCGAATGGGCATCAATATGCCGTGCTGCGGCATAGACAAGCGCTCTGGCCGCCTCAAGGCTGGTTGCCATATCAGCCAGCATATGCTGGACGGCCTGGAAGGCAATTATCGGCTTGGCAAACTGTACGCGTTGTTTGGCATAGGTGACTGATTCATCCACGGCTGCCTGGGCCAGGCCTACCCCAAGAGAGCCGATGCCCGGCCGGGAAAGATCAAGGGTTCTCATTACCGTAATAAACCCGGTCCCCTTGCGGCCGACCAGACGATTTTTCGGGATGCGGCAATCCTTCATAATCAGTTCCCTGGTAGCCGAAGACCGGATACCCATTTTGTTCTCTTTTTTACCGTAAGAAAATCCGGGATCATCTTCTTCCACCACAAAGATCGACGCCCCCCTGGCCCCTTTTTTCGGATCGGTCAGGGCAACAATGGAATAAACCTGAGCTTCACCACCGTTGGTTATCCATTGTTTAGTTCCATTTAAAACCCAATGATCCCCGTCAAGTACCGCTGTTGTGCGCACGCCGGAGGCATCACTTCCGGCTCCGGCCTCCGTCAGGCCGAAAGCAGCCCATTTCT